>JBCCRV010000045.1:0-19024 GCA_039201085.1 Myxococcota bacterium
GAGGGCCTCAAGCGCCTGCAGCAGCGAGCCCCGTCGTTCGAAGGCTTCGCCCATCGCGGCGAGCACGTTTCGATCTTCCATCGTTTCGTTCCGGCCCACGAAGTAGCGGAACACGTGACGCAAAAAGCATCGACGGGCGTGCGAATCGTCCACGATGAGGCCAAGGAGTTCGATGGCGCTCTCCACTGCCACGGCGTCGCGACGCCCGGGCCAGTTGGTGATCGTCGCCGAACCGTCCACCGGCGCCCCGTGGTCCTCCGCTCGGAGGAAGCCGGCGTGGTTGTAGATTTCAAAGGGAAGTCCCAGGTCGTTCATCGCGCCGTGGCACGCGGCGTTGGCGCAGCGCGGTTCGGCCTCCTCCGAGTAGAAGGTCGCGTGCAGCCGGTCGCGCGCCGACAGCTCGTCCGTGTTCTCCGCCAGCTGGGCCGACAGGCTCACAAGGTCGAGGCCGCCGACCGATTCGCAAAAGAGATGCTCGCGAATCCAATGACCACGAAGCACGGCGCTGGCGTCGTTTTCGGCGTTGCCGCCGTACGCCGAGAGCCAAGCCGGGTGGGTCAATACGCCGGCACGTTCGGCCGTAGGAAGGTCGATCCATCGGCCCTCATGGCTGGCGTCGGCCCGAAGCTGATCGTTCAGATCGCCCCGTGCCGCGGCGTTGTTGTAGCGGCCTTCGTCGAAGCGCATTTCTACGGTGCGTCGATCGCGCCCGTACACGAAGGACGCGGCTTGCCAGCCGTAGCGCGAGTTGCTGATCCCCCCGACGGAGCAAATGCCCGTCATGGCGCCACCTTCGATGCCGTTGGGAATGCAGGGGCCGCGGCGCGCGACGACCTCGCCGTCGTCTGTGAGCTGGTTGAATCCGCAGCAGCGATCCGCAAACCGGGTGTCCCGCGCTTCGTTGGTGCGGCAAAAATCGGGTTCGCACGCGTTGCCGGAAACATAGTTTCGCGATTCGTTCCGGCCCGGATCCTCCGGCCGGCGGGCTGGGACCGGATCCGAAAACATCGGCTCGGGATTGGCGCTATTGCCTGGAACGGCGGGGGTCCGATAGGTGGTCGACGAAAAGAGCGCTTCAAACACGTCGCCCCCCGAGCGCTCCGCCTCGACGACCATGCGGGCGATGGCGTCGTCGAGTTGGGCCACAAAACCGGGTTCGCTGCCCCCTCCTTCGCGGGCCCGGTCGTAGCCATTCGTGAGGAAGAGATCGCCGTAGAAGCGTCCGCGGTCCACCTCGGGATCGCCGCTGCGCGAGACGTGGTTGCTGGGACCCTCGCCCGGACGGTGCAGGTCCCATTCGCTTGTCGCCCACGGTTCGTCCTTGGCGATGTTGGCAACGCCCGCGTAGCCGAAGTACTCGCGAAAGAACCCCGCCAAGCGCGGAGCTAGCCAATAGCGCCCGCGACGCATGCGGATCAGCGCCGGATTGTTCCACGTAAGGTCGATGCCGAGGTCCGGACGGTCTTGGTCGTCGAGATCGAACTCGCCGCCGGCGACGCCCAGCGTGAGGGCTTCGGCCACCGTTCGCCGGTAGAGGTCGATGGACGCCCCCTCGCTAGCCACCGCGGCGCGGTACGCCGCGAGCCAGCTTAGCTCCCGCCTCGCTTCGTAACCGTTTCGGCGTCCGCTCGAGGGATGGGTCGTGAGCGCGAGCGAGAGCAGGTTCGCGAAGGCGTCTTCATCGAGCAAGCCTTCCGTTCCGATTCGCCGAAACATGGCGCCGGAAAAGAGGAACGCCGTTTCCGCCACGATACGAAGCGTGCTGCGACGCGAACCGCCGTCTTCCCGAAGCAGCTCTTCATCCAGCACGCCACGAAGGAGCGCGCGCTCCTCTTCCGTGGACGCACGTAGGTACGCGTAGTCCTCGAGAAGCCGCTGAACGAACTCGTCGCGGCATGCGTCGTCGACCTCGGCGGGGTTTCCATCGCGCGTGATGCAGCGCATGTCTGGCAGACCGGGAAATCGGCTTGTGTCCCACCACTCGGACCGGCCGCGCCCCGTCCGCGACGATACGAGCGTGTCGAGGTAGAGGCCGAGGGTTTGGCCGTCCATGAGCTGATCGACCCCGTAGGTGCTGAAGAAGCCCGAAGAGCTAAGCGGGTTCGCCTGAAGCGAGTCCATGCTGAGGTGGCCGCCAAAGGCGTGAATGAACTCGGGACTTCCGAGGCGGTACGAGCGCGGCCCGAAGAAGGTCTCGCCTTCGGCGGTGAACAGCTCGTCTTGATCGAGGCTGTTTGGATGAGGCTCCGGCCGCGGACGCGGTTCGACGCAGCCCGTTCGGGCGCCGGCGTTGATCCAGTCGCGCATCAGCTGAAGGTTCTCTTCGCCCGGGTGCGCGATCGTGGGCGGCATCGCGAGCGTCGGGTCGTCCGACGTGAGCCGGCCCATCACAGCGCCCTCGGTCGGCGCGAAGGGCACGATGCGTCCCGAGCCTACGAGACGCTCCAAGTCCGCCGCGGCGAAACTCGGCCGTCGCGTGCCCACGGGCCCGTGGCATCCCGCATGCGCGCACGTCGTCTGCAGGTAGTCGCCGACGCGGATTTCAAGGGAGCGCTGATCCTCCGTGCACGGGCCGGCATCGCCGTCGATGCCCGCCTGGTCCATGCCCCCATCCCCTGGGCCGATGGGTCCGTCGCCATCGCCGATGGCGCCTTCGCACCCGACAAGCAACAGAACAACGGGCAACCAACGCACGGAAGGAACGCGCGCACGAAGTGCAGGGCCAAGCACGGAAACAAGTAGCCAACTGTTCGCAGCTCTGACAAGGCTTGCACCAAGATTTTACACAGACGGAGCGCGGAGCACGGCACTCAATGCCGATCACTCGGCATTCGTCGCTACTTGCGGCGTGGCACGGCGCGTTCAGATGGGCGCCTGGATCGAGCAAGAGCGCTGCGCGCTTCAGTAGCTGCTACATGCGCTGATGTCGCATGGTGTATCAGTGATCGTCCCTACGGACCCCAGTAATCAAAACGAAAGACCGTTCCTTCGGGCACTTCGAAGCGAATGGCGTGTTGCGGATCAAAGAGCTCCATCGACCCGCAGTCGATCGAATGCACACCAGGCTCCACGCGTCCCGGCGTTCCCGCGCGGTGAGGCCAGATTCGACCGTCGACGATCAGATCGCCGCAGGCACCGCCGTGGTCGTCGGCAACGACCAAGTAGGTGTAGCCATCCCGAGATGGCCTTGCTTCGCCGCGGAGATGACCGCCGCTATCGCACCCGCTGCTGGCCATCGCGAGGGCCAACGCCAGAGTCCCAGCCGCACTCCGCGGCCAGGCCCTGTGCCTCGGCGAGTGATCAGCACACACCGACTGGATGAGAAAGGAACGCACGACTCAGACAGTGTATGTAACGTAAGGGGTTGGACGAAACTCAAGGGCCAGCATCTGCGCGGTCCGCAAGCGCAACGACATCGCCCGCGATGGCGGGCTGCGGCACAGGAGCATCGCCACCCTTGAGCTGTGCGATGAGCTCTTCGAAGGCCGCGAAGGCGCGCCGGCGCTGCTGGAACGCCGAATAGTGCAGACCTAAAACTGTCGGCACCGCGAGGGCGGCCATCAGCACGCACATGGTCACGATCGTTGAAAGCAGGCGTTCCGGCGCCGCTCCGATCGCGGAGAACACCGGCACGCAGCATATGGCTACGAGCGAGACGTTGGCGAGCGCAGCGCTCGTCGCTCTGCGGTCGGCCATACGGACAAGGAATCGATCGCCACGCGGTTCGAGCGATGCGTGAAACGTGCCCCAACGGCAATGGATAAACCGGCCGTGCTGCTGAAGCTGAGCGTAGCGGAGTCGCGGCGCGACGATGGAGCCAAACACTTCGAGGTCCTGCTCCTCCACCGGTCGGTCGAACACGACGCGCTTTTCGACGCTCCGTGGGCCCAAGGGCTTGCGAAGGGCCGTCCAGACGCTGACGTCATCGATCTGCAAGGGCTCTTCCCATTCCGATGCGGACCGGGCGGCTCGGAGCTCCGCCTCGAGCTGCTCGATCCGAGCAAGAAGTCCTTCGACCTGTTCGCGGTACGGCATGGCGTGGATTGTGCGGCGCAGGCCCGCCTCGGAAAGCTGGGATTCTCGCGGGCAAGATCCCAGTCTTTCCTCAATGATGCGTCAGCTAGAACTCGCGGAAGATACCGACTTCTTCTTGGAAGTACTCAATGTCCGTGCCCTCGTCGTTGAGCCTCAGGCCCTCCGTAGCGTACGTCAGACGTGCACAGGTGCTCGTCAGCACGCCTTCGAAGCGGGTACGTGCCGTCGGCCGCAGGAACTCGTCGTCGACGGGAAGGCGGTAGTTCACGGGGTCGAAGCCGCCGTTGCATGGCGCGGGGAGCGCGTACGGTGGGCACGAAATGCTCGGCGTTCCAACGCCGGAGCAACGCGCGCCATGAAGGTAACGTGCCGTTGAGAGCACGTCCGTGGACTCACAAATGCCCGCCTGAATGTCGAGCGACGCGGAAGCGGAGCCCGATGAACGATCGAGGTCGAGCACGCCGGACGCCACGCGGAGCCACGGGATCAACGAGTTCGGGATTGGACGCCAGGGTCCACAGATCCCTCCCGAACCGTCTTCGCAAACGCGGCGCCGAAAGACCATCGTGTACGTGCCGAGGGGGCCAAGGCGACCTAGCGCTTCGTCTTGCGTCATGGGCGGTCCGGTGCACGCGCTTGGCTCGAAGGCGGGATCCGTGAACTCCGCCGTGCAAATGCAGGCTTCGGGGTCCCAAACGCCGCCGCCGTCGCATTCGCAGCGGTCACCGTCCCGCGTGGTGCCGGCAGGGCAGCCACGCGTAAAGGCGACGCATTCGCCGCAGGCGAAACGTTCGCCCGCGGCGCACACCGATACGCATTCGCAGCCTTGAAGCCGAAAGCCCTCGTTGCACACGCAGCTATCACCGCTGCGCGATGCGTTCGCCCAGCACCCGTCGTCGTCGCCGTCGCGAATGCACGAATCGCACGCGGGACCCAGGGTGAAGCCCGCGTTGCACCTGCAGCCATCACCGTCCGGCGATGAAAACGGCGGGCACGTGCTCTCGCATCGGCCAGACACGCAGCGCTGGCCCCCGGCGCAAGAACCGCAGAAGCCTCCGCATCCGTCGCCTCCACACGCCCGCCCCGAACACTGCGGCACGCAGGCCATGTCCGGCATAGCGGCATCGGGCTCGGGTACGCGTGCGTCCGCAGGGGGCTCGACGCTCATATCCGTGCTTGGCACGCCGGTGTCGGAAGATGCGATCCCGCCGTCCATCGCACAAGCGCCGGGGTTGGCTACGAACGCGCCGTCGATACATCGAAGGCCTCCGCCTAGGCAGAGATCGGTGCCGCATGCGGCGGTGATCTCCGCGCCTTCGACCATGTCCGTGCACGCGCAGGCCCCGGGATCAGCGTCCGAACATCCTGCGGAAAGTAGAAGCGTTATCAGCGCCAACATGGCACCGACCTGTAGGGGTTGAGCGAAGCTCTTCATTGCGGGTTCCTCCGTAAAAGTTGGCGTCCCCCAGCACAGAGCGGGCCAACGCGAAACGCCCAGAACGCCGCCGACGAGCGCGTGAGCGACCTGCAGCTGCGCTGGTAGTGTCGGCGCGGCCAGGCAGCGGGTGTTGGTTTTGACCGACGGCAGCAACGACTCCGCTTCGTAAGACGCGAAATGCGCCAACCGACGTTCGCCCGCCGCGAACGCAAGGTCACGCTTCGTGTTCATCCTGCAAGACGAACACGGGCGACGTTCAGCTAGCTATCGGCTGAAATGCCGATGAGGTCGCCGATGTTGGTAGCGTTCTACCTTACGCCCAGCGGTGCCGTGGAGAGCGTTTCGCACACGAAGTCAGCGATTGCGAGCCGTCAGATGCATTTCATCGGCGGCGATCGCTTCCGCGGAAACGCCAACCCGTGATGGAGTACGGCTCGCGTAACCCCAAGAGGGCTTAGTCGACGTAGCGGGTCCAAGCTGCCTCACTTCCTTCGCACGCGGAAGGGCCGGCCCCAGCTTAGAGCTCATCCCAAAGATCGCCGTGGCCAGGTCTATGAACAGGTTGCGCGAAATTCAGCGTCCGCGAAGCGAAGTCAATGCCGAGCATTTCAAGCTGAGGGGATGGCTGACGCGTGGGCTGCCGGAAGCATGGCCGCGGCGATTCTTGGGATGAGCTTAGTACTGCACGCCGAGCAACTGCTCTTCGAGGAACATCACCGTGAGCTGCATGAAGAGATCGCGGTTTTCCTTGCGTCGAAAGCCGTGGCCTTCGTTTCGAGCAAGCATGTACCATACGGATTGGCCCGCGCCGCGTACCGCCTCCACGAGCTGCTCGGCTTCGCTTACGGGAACGCGGGGGTCGTTCGCGCCGTGGGCGACAAAGAGCGCGCTCCGGATCTCTGCGGCCCGCGTTAGCGGGCTGATCCGCATGAGCGTTTCACGCATGTCCGCGTCGCGCTCGTCGCCGTACTCGGCGCGTCGGAGGTCCCGTCGATATGCGCGCGTGTTTTCGAGGAAGGTGACAAAGTTGCTGATGCCTACGATGTCCACACCGGCCCGCAGTCGGTCGCCAAAGTGCACGAGCGATGCAAGCACCATATAGCCGCCGTAGCTGCCGCCGAAAACGGCCGCCCGGGAAGCGTCGATTTCCGCCCGCGCCTCCGCCCAGTCGAGAAGGGCTCCGATGTCCTTCACCGAATCCTCGCGCTGCGCGCCGTTGTCCAGGAGGAGGTAGCTCTTGCCGTACCCGTCGGACCCACGAACATTGGGCACGAGCACGGCAATGCCTCGCTCGCTGGCAAGGTACTGCGTGAGGGGCGAGAAGTAGGGTCGCGCCTGCGACTCGGGACCGCCATGAATCAACACGAGCACGGGAAACGGTCCGTCGCCGGGCGGTCGGTAGTAGAAGGCGGGGATTTCGCGTTCGTCAAAGGTCGGGTAGCGCACGACCGTTGGCTCGATAAAACGCGCCGCGTCGAGACCGCCGATCTCACTTTCCGTCCACCGCGTAAGACTCCGCCGCCGCAGATCGTACGTGTAGCTATCGCCGGCGAGGGTCGGGCCACGAATGGTCATGCCAAGCACGTTCGCTTCTTCGGCGAAGGTGAGGTCAGCGATAAGGCCTCGAGGAATCCCGCTGGGTACGGTGATGCGCCGCGAACGGGTGTTCAGAAAGCGCAGCACCGAATAGCCGTCTTCGTTTGTGGTGAAGGCGAGCGTTCGCCCGTCGGGGGACAAGGCCATGGCCTCGACATTCCAACGAACCTCACGGCTGAGCGGCCGCCATGGGGCATCCGGCGCGGCGGGGTCCATTTCGTAGAGCTCGACGAACTCACCGTCGCGATCGGTGCTCAGATAGACGCGTGAACCATCGCGGTTGAACGCGGCATCGCGGTAGGAGGCTGTCGGCTCCTCGGGCGTCAGACGCGTCATCTCGCCGCTTGCGAGATGAATGCGGTGGACACGGGAGTCGTTGATCGACACGTAGTGGCCGACAAGGAGGTGCTCACCGTCACGGCTGAGCTCGATCGGGTACCAGTGGCCCTCTTCAGAGGTGAGTCGGCGCGCTTCGCCCATGTTCAACCCTTGGGCTAGATAGACATCGACGTCTTGCCCGTTGCGTGCGTTGTTGTTGAACGCAACCGCCGAACCGTCGCGACTGAAAACCCAGTTCGTGTGGCGACTCTCACCGTCGGTCAGCTGTGCGATTCGTCCACTCGCCCGGTTGAGCGCGAAGATCTGATAGTCCTCCGCTCCACCCACGTCGGCGAGAAAGGTGATTTGCTCGGGATCACCGGGGACGAGCTGCGCACCGCGAACGGGCTCTTCGGTGAACGTTAGCTGCGTACGGGCGCCCATGGGGGACGCGACGTGATGGAGCTGCGCGGTTTCTGCAAAGCGCGTGATCATCACCACCGATCCGCCGTCCGCAGCCACTCCCGCGAGGGACGCGCTGCGCGTGTTGGTGTACTGGTTGAGGCGCGCGTTCAGCGCCGGAGAAACCTCGGGCGTGCCTTCGAGGACGAGGGTTCCAACGGCGGTTGGCTCTTCCGCCTCTTCGCTCGCGGCTTCGCTTTGTTCAGACTCCGTCGCTGCGATCGGTTCATCCCGCGGTGTGGGCTGAGCAACGGGAACCGAGCTTCCGCCACAGCTCCATAGGACGGCGGCCCAAACGAACACGACTCGATCCAACTTCATGGACTGCACCGTACTGGCATTTCGAACGCCGCAGGGACGTTATTGCAAGCCTGTTGCAAATACGTCTTGCGCCCCGGCTCCGACGCGCTCGTCGTCTTCGCGGCGCCCGCCAAGAGCCTTCTCAATACAGCCTCCGGTGCGGCCTGGGCCTTGGATGGCCCGCCGCTCGATGAACTGATGAGCGGCGTTTTCGATTCTTGAGCGCGGGACGGACTAAATCGCACCCTCAGCGCGCCGACGCGCGAAGCAGCGAGCGTACGACGAACGGCGGCCGTTTTGACCATGTCGCCAAAAGGCTCGCAAACTGTGCGACTGAGTCGACTCAGCCCTCGCAGCCGGCTAGCGAAGCTGCCCCGCAACGACGCGATCCCAGCGCACTTCGACGCCGCTCGACTCAAAGAAGCCAAAGGTGCTGAGGCGCAGCGGTCGCTCGTCATCGAGGCGCGCTTCGCCCGACACCAGGAACACCTCGTCCCCCGCTGCCACTTCACCGACCCAGCGAGCCCCGTCCCGGCGAAGCATCACCGTGACGCGTGGCGCCCAGTCAACGCCGCTTGCACCGAGCGTCTCAATCGCCCCGCCAGCATCCACCCTTCGCAGCTGCATGCTTCGCGAACCGGGAAACAAAGACAGCACGAGCGACGCTTCCGAACGTTGATCAGGCAAAGACACGCTGAGCTGGGCGCTAACCTCCGCGCCGGGGCGCACCTCCGCTTCAACCACGACGCAGATCGCGTCGAGCCCGATGGGTGCACGCGTGCGAAGGAAACTCGTGCCCTCATCGCTTGGCGCGAAGACGGCGTACCCGCCTTCAGGTCGAATCGGCCCCAAGCTTTCCCAGTCCGTATTGGCGATGAGCTCTGCAGAAAACTCGTCTTCAAAGGCGATGGCTTCGAAATAGGTTCGGCATCCACGGCCGTCGAGTACGGGCTCTGGCGGCGAAGAGCCATCGGGAGACGTTTGCTGATCGGTAGGGGAGCTCGTGTCCGTTTGCTCCGCTTCATCCAACGCTCGATCGACTACCGCGCCGTCGTTTTGGGCCACGACGAAGTCTCCGGTGCAGGCAACCAGCCATAACCCCATCCCCAAACTCGCAATCCGCAAGTACACGCGCATCGCTAGATAGTCTGTCATTCCGCAGGGACGAAGGATAGATGCATCCACACAAGGCGGCATTGCACGGCCGAAGCGCGCGGCCAACTCGCTGGGCCTTGGTCGTACCGCACGCGACACGGAACCGGCACCGATTCGAAGCTCTGCGCCGATGCGCAATACTTCGAACTTGAAATGACGCTTCGTTGCGCCGAAGCTGCTGCAGAATGGCCACCGCAACGTATTTACAGATGGTAAGCGCAGACGAACTCTTGGCGCTCGAACGGACGCCATCCGGTATCAACACCCTTGACCAGCCGGTGTGCGCAAGCACGCACTTCGCTGCGTCCCTCAACTTTTTTCTCACTGGTACGGCCTACCCCGATGGAGCGGTGAATACGCTCGGGGCAGCGCTGTCGGGTTCGCGGTCTGTTGAGGCTCCCACACTTGAGAACGGCGCGTTCTACGTGACCGAGACCGCCGCCATCCCCGACGTCGTCCGCGCACTGACGTCGGTCGATCGTGATGCCCTGCGTGCGTCGGTCGCGTCTGCCGATCTGGCGTCCTTGGTTGAAGATGAAGAGCTCTACGACCTCGAGCTGCTCGATGACGCCGAGGTACCTGATGCCATCGTTTCTGAGCTGGACGCGCTACTCGCGTTCTACGTGCAGGTGGATACGGCTGGGGGAGCGGTCGTGTCGTACACTACCTAGCAAGTTGCCACGTCTCGCCGCCTCGAAACCCGCTGACTACCTGCGCCGTGCGCGACGGCCGCGGCGACCGCGACGTCGGGCGCGGGGCTGACCGGCCAGCTGGGCCGTGCCAATGGTGGGGAGGTTCGTGCCGATGGCGCGCCCTTCGTCCGTCGCCCAACCCACGCCGAAGAAGGGGCCGCGTTCGCCGGCGTCCGGGGATACGCGGGTCTCCATCGCGGCGTCTTCGGGGATCGTCATTTCCGCAAGGTGTCCACCCGGCGGCAGGTGAACGTTGCCGGCCGTTTCTTCGGCGTGCGGCACGATGTGTCCGTCGGCGACCTGAAAGCGAATCGAACGAATGACCTGGCGGTCTTGTCGAATGTCGCACTGCCACTGACCGGGATGGTCCTCGAGGCGCGCCATGCCGTCGAAGGGTTCGCCGACGGTGATGGGCAAACGAACGTGCACTTCTTCAAAGCGGTAGTGGTCGCGCTCGTCCTGCCGGCCCGCGCCGGTCGATGCCATCACGTAGGTGGCGCGGCGCGTGGCATCGACGCCGCGGTCGTTGCGCGTCGTTTGAAGGCGTTCGCCATCCACGCTGCAGCGCACGCGCATGTTGGAACCCCAGCGCCCCGCGGACGGCCGCTGGCCGTTGTGACGTGTTTCCGCGAGCCATAGGAAGACGCCCACGTAGCCAAAGCTCTGCGAACGCGCGGCGCCGGAAAGGCAAAGGGCCGGCATGCGCGTTCGCACGCATTCATGCACCACGGACGAGACCAATCCGCCGTTGAACTCGATGTAGTACTGACGGGATGCGTTGACGCGTTCAAAGCTGCGCACGCCGAGGTTGTGGGTGCGAACGAGCGTCTCGCTGTCGTCGTCGCCGTTGATGAAATAGACCTCCGCCTGCACCTCGCCCACGACCTGCAGTTTGTTGTCGCGATTGCTGCAGCGTTCGGTCGTCATGCGTCCGAGCTGCCCTTCCTCGAGGTTCGTGCCCAGGTGGCGCTGCTGAAAGCTCGCGTCGCACATGAAGGTGGCGAGGGTGCGGCGGCCTTGCTTCAGGATGTACTTGAAGCCGCTGTCCGCGGGAATGTTGTCGCCGTACATGACGGCCCGCACCTCGACGTACCAGCCCGTATCTTCGCGACCGGAGTTGGTGTTCTCCAGATTAAAGTAGGCGTCGTGGTCGCTGTAGAAGACGCCCTCCGGCACGTCGGCTCGCGCACTCGCGTGGCCAACGATCATGCAGAGCGCGGCGAGCCACATGGCTCCTGAGCGGTGGGTGTTTCTTACTTTCATGCGAACTCCTTCTGCGCACGTTGCGCTGGCCGACCGTAGACAAGCCGATCGCGCGCGAAAATGACGCGAGCACGACGGTTGAACGCGCACCACCAAACCGAAATTGACGGCTTCCCGTCAGTTTCTCCCGTCACGTGCTGGACTCGCCGAATCGGGACCTCTAACCTCGACCGGTGTCGAGCGCCCTGAGCACGGACATCCAGTTGGGTGACGCATGGCGAACGCTCACGCGACTGCTCGGTCGCCTGCGAGAGGTCAGCCACCGCGAGGATTGGCTTATCGAATGCCTCGATGCGCTCGTTCAGCAGCTCGATGCGGACCGCTGTTTGGTGCTCACCCATTCCGCCGGCACCGATTTCGTTGTGGAAGCGCGCTCCGCCGAAGGCGGGCTCGACGCTGCCCAGCGCCAGCGCATCAGCCACACGTTGCTTCGCCGCTGCCGGTCCGAACGCCAAATGGTGCGCTGGGAACTCGGCGACGACGCCCACGCAACGGAGAGTCTGGCCGCCTTTGGAATCGTTGCGGCGGTGGCCATTCCGCTAAGCGCCGTGGGCGGCGATGCGGTGGTTGGCGCCCTCTACATCGACTTTCGAAGGCCCCAGTGGACGCTGGACGGCACCGCGATCGCGCTCCTTGAATCGGTTGCCGACGCGGTTTCTATCGTGCTCGATCGGCAGCGTGCGGTGCAGACGGCGCGCTCGGACCTGCTCGACGCCCGAAGCGATGAAGCCGGCCTAACGCTGGCGGAGATCCTCGGCGCCCCGGGAATGGGCGCGGTGCAAAAGGAAGTGGCGGCCCTCGGCGAGCGAACGCCGCTGCTCATCGCCGGCGAGATCGGCTCAGGCAAGTCGGTGTTGGCCATGGCGCTCGCCCGCGCGTCCACTCGACGACCGATCGTTCGCGCCCTTCCCCTTGCGTTTCGCGCTCCGGGTGAACTGAGCCGCGAGCTCTTCGGCGCCGTGGCCAACGTCGACAAGGAAGAAGCCACGCGCGTAGGCCTCGTCGAGCGGGCCGACGGCGGCACGCTCATCCTCGAGTCCGTTCACGATTACGGCCCAGACGTGCGCGAGCGCCTCGCGGACTTCGCGCGCTTTGGAACGTATCGCCCGGATGGATGGCGCGGGGACAGTCGGCGAAGCGAGGCGCGCATCATTGCCACGGCGGAGGACGCGGGAGCGATCAACGCATCGCGGCTTCGTCCGCTGGCGGAACGAACGCTCGTGCTTCCATCGCTGCGCCATCGCCGCGACGAGATCGTACCCTTCGCGCGAAGCATGCTCGCGCGCCTCGATCCCGCCCGCAGTTGGAGCATCGCCGAGGACGCACGCCAGTGGCTCAGCGATCCCGCCAAGGGATGGCCTGGCAACCTAGCTCAGCTTCTTTCGCTCGTGCGCAAGGGCCTTCAGCGGGCACTCGCGGAAGACGCGCTCAGCACGCTGCGTGCGCGGCACCTGAGTTCGGCGGACCGACAGCCCGAGTTTGTGTCCGACAGCTACGACCAGCTTCGGGCACGGAAGGCGGAGCTCGAAGAGGACGAGCGGCGCTTTCTCGCCGCCAAGATGGAAGCCCATGGCTACAACCTAAGCCGGGTCGCCCGCGAGGTCGGACTCGCACGCACGAGCCTGATCAGTCGGCTCGACAGCCTGGGCATCGACCGCCCCGCCGGCAAACCCGGTCGCCCGCGATGAGCGAAGGGGCCCTCGGAGATGCCAGCCCGACGCTGGCGGGCCGATACGAACTGCTCGAGTCGCTGGGGAGCGGTACGTTTGGCGAGGTCTTTCGCGCCCGCGACGCGCGGCTTGGCTGCGATGTTGCATTGAAGGTGCTGCGCCGTATGGATGGCGCCGCGCGCTTGGGCCTGAAGACCGAGTTCCGCAGCCTCGCCCGCATCGCGCACGAAGGCATCGTGCACATGCGGTCGCTGCACACGGAAACGGACGAGTGGTTCGTCACCATGGAGCTGCTCGAAGGTCCAACGTGGCTGGAGTACGTTCGCGAAGGAGACCGGCTCGATCGCGAACGTCTCTTGGACGTGCTCGGCCAACTAAAGGACGCGCTCAGCGCACTTCATGCGGCGGGCCAGGTGCACTGCGACCTCAAGCCGTCCAACGTTCGCGTCGTTCAGGGCCGAGTGCGCATCCTGGACTTTGGCCTGACGCTGGGTGCGCGGGCGCCCGGCCTCGTCGGAACACCGGCGTACATCGCGCCGGAGCACGCGGCGGGGGAGCGCTGCACCGCCGCCAGCGATTGGTATGCCGTGGGCGTGATGCTTCACGAGGCCCTGACGGGCCACCGACCCTTCGAGGGCCGCCCGCTCGAGGTACTCGTTCGCAAACAGCGCTACGCCGCCAAGCCTGTGCAAGGGCCGCTTGCTTCGCTTGCCGCGGCGCTGCTCGAACGGGACCCGAAGGCACGCGCCGGCGGCGACGCGATCGCACGCGCCCTTGGCGAAGGCGCGAACGCGCCGGCCCGCGCGGCGACGGTGTTCGTGGGACGCCAGTCGCAGCTTCAGCTCTTGGATGCGCGATGGCGCTCGCTCGGCGAAAACGCGACCGTCGTCTCGCTGATCGGCAAACCCGGCTCCGGCAAGACTGCCCTGCTCGAGCAGTTCCTGCAGGGCGTGGACCCGGCCCGTATTTTTCGTTCGCGAAGCTATGAGGGCGCCTGCGTTCCCTTCGGCGGCGCCGACGCCTTGGTGGACGAAATCGCCGAACGACTGCGCCCCATGCGCAAGGACCCAAGCTGGCTGCCGACGCACTTCGACGCACTGATGTCGCTCTTTCCAGTGCTGGAGGGCGCCGTCGAGAACGCACCCCAACCGGCGCGGCCGAAGCCGCCGCGGAACGAGGTCGATCCGGTGGTGGTGCGGCGGCATGCCTTCGACGCGCTGCGCGAGCTGCTCAAGGCGATGGCGTCCCAGCTCGGCGGTGCGCTGGTGCTCGCCGTCGACGACCTTCATTGGGGCGACGAAGACGGCGTGGAGCTTCTGAACTACCTGGCGGAGGGACGAGACGCGGTCAACATGCTCTTGATCGTCGTGGCGCGGCAGCAGGAGATACGCGCGCGCCCCTGGCTCCGCTCCTTCATCGAAGCCGGCCACGAAACGATCGCACTGGGACCGCTGAGTCGAGACCACTCGATCCTCTTGGCGCAGACCCTTTTGGGTTCGGAGGCGAGCGAGCGGGCGAGCCGGATCGCCGACGTTGCCCAGGGCGATCCGCTTCTGCTCGAAATGCTCACGCGCACGGCCGCTGGCGACGTCTCCGAGCTTGGCACGACCGTGCGCCGCCAAACGTCGGAGCTGGCGCCCACGTCGCTCCGTCTTCTGCGGAGCGTATGCCTGGCGGGTCAGCCCGTTCCACGGGATGCCTGGAGTCGCCAGCACGGGCCGAGCGCCGAGCGCGCCGTGGCGGAGCTTCAACAAGCCGGCCTACTCGTGGGCTCGGGCCCGTCACGGTCCGGCGACCAGCGCTTGCAGCCCTACCACGATCGCATTCGCGAAGCGGTCGTCAGCGAAATCAACCCCGAAGACCTTCCGCGCGTGCATGAAACGATCGCAAAGACGTGGATGGACATCGGCGGCGATCCGGAAACGATCGCGCGTCATCTCAGCGCAGCGGGCAATGGCGAAGCCGCCGCCGAATGGACGATCCGCGCCGCCGACGCGGCCGCCGCTAGCTACGCATGGGCGCGCGCTGCCGAGCTTTACCGGCGCGCCTTGAAAGCTCCCAGCGCGCAAAGCCGTCGCGTGCTGCTCGCGGCGCTCGGCGACATGCTCGGCCATCAAGGCCGGGGCGCGGCGGCAGCGAACGCCTACAAGGAAGCGCTCGATCACCCGCCAAGCGGCGAACTCGACGACGTAGAGCTCTTGCGGCGCGCCGCGGAACATTTGATGCGCTGCGGTGAAATGATCGAAGGCGTTCGAACGCTCGATGACGCGCTTCAGCGCGTGCACTTGCGGCTACCGCGCCACCCGGTTGAGGCGGCCCTCCGCATTGCCAAGACGCGCACGCAGCTGCGACTTCGCGGACTCGAATATACAAACCGGCCGGCGCAGGCCGTGCCGCGCTCCGAGCTGCACCGCGTCGACCTCTGCTGGTCCGCGGGAATCGGACTCAGCTCGGTGGACAGCCTTCGCGGCGCCGCCATGCAGTCGGAGGGACTGCTCCTGGCCCTTCGCGCCGGTGAACCCACGCGGGTGGCGCGAGCCCTGGCGTACGAAGCGGCGTTTCAGGGCAACCAGGGACCGAAGAACGCCGAGCGAAGCTGGGCGCTCCTGGAGGCGGCGAAGCGCATCGCCGGCGAAGAGCAGAGCACCTACCTTACGGCGCTCGTGGAGGGCGCCCGCTGCGTGGTGGAGTTTCATCTGGGCCGTTGGCAACGCGTTCGCGAAGGCGCCGCGCGGGCCGAACGGCGCTTCTACGAAACCTCCGAGGGCATGGTGAAGGAGATTTCGACCGTTCAGCTCATGGGCCTGGCGGCAACCACCTTTCAGGGCGACTTCGTCGCGGTGAACGCGCGCCGAAGTGCGCTGATCGGCGAAGCCGAATCACGAAGCGATCGCTTCACGCTCGCCAGCTTCGTCAGCGGCTTTCTTTCGCTTGCTTCGATTGCGCGCGACGACACGGAGACGGCGCGGGCGGCGGCTATCGCCGCAACGTCCGACTTCCATTCGCCGGGCTATGTACTGCAGGACTTCTTCGACCTCTGGGCACAAACGCAGTTCGACCTCTACGAAGGGCACGTACGGCGCGCATGGTCTCGCGTGCGACGAGGTTGGCGCCCGTTCAGCTTGTCGCTCCTCGCTCGCCTCCCCTTGATTCGCGCCTTCGCTCACGAGCTCGCCGGACGCGCCGCACTGGCGGCGTGGAACGCCGGGCAACGGGACGCCGAGCGCGCCGCGCGCAAACACTATCGGGCCCTTCGGTCAGAACCGGCGCCTTGGGTGCAGAGCTTGGCGGACGCGCTCGAAGCAAACGTGATGTTGGTCGCCGGGAAACCCGCGCAAGGAGCGCAGCTGCACGCGGCGCGCTCGCTCAGCCGAGCGCAGATGCATGCACACGCCGCGACCCTACGCCTAGCGGTGAACCCCGAAGACGGCGAGGCACGTGAGACACTGCAAAGCTGTGGCGTCGTGCGCCTCGACCGATGGACCCGCCTGTGGGTCCCGTCTTGGCGGCCGTAGCAAGTCATCCGTAATGTCGCACCACTTCCCGAGTCGCCGCCACCTCCAAAGCAAGCGATGCTCGATGAGATCTTCTGTCAGGGTGTAGGCTGCAGCGTATGGACGGATCCGAAGCGGCCACCCTTTCGAAACCGGCCCGTGAGACGGTTGGCCAGCTGTTCTTGGCCGCGCTCGTGGCGGCGCCCGGAGTGGCTTCGGCAATCGTGCTTGCGATTTCGTTTCGCTACGACGTGCCCGCGATCGCGTCCGGCGAACACTTCGGTCCCCTAGCTGGACGCTTTCTTCCCTGCACCGGATGTGGGCTCTGCGGGATGTCCCGGGCCTTTGCGGCGTTCTCGCACGGACACTGGGAGGCCGCGCTATCGCTGAACGCTGGCGTCGCCATGCTCTGGCCGATGGCGTGGCTGGTCATCGGGGTCTCACTTTTCGGCGTCTACCGACTTTGGCGCCATCCCGTCCGATTCTTCGTTGCGGCGCCGCGCAACGCGCAAGGAGCCGTGCAATGAGCGACGATAAGAACGATCCCATTCATCCACCTCGACCGCCAGGATCGCCCGTCAACGCCGACGGCTCGCACAGCGCTCAGCCAAGGCAGGACGGCTTTGGGCAACCACAGCAGCACGGTGGTCACCGAGAGCAGGGCGGCTTTGGCCAGCAGCCGGGCGCTCCGCAGCAGGGCGGCTTTGGCCAACAGCCGGGCGCTCCGCAGCAGGGCGGCTTTGGCCAACAGCCGGGCGCTCCGCAGCAGGGCGGCTTCGGGCAGCAGCAAGGTGGTTTCGGGCAGCCCCAACCGCAGGGCGGTCCGGGCGCTCCGCAGCAGGGCGGCTTCGGGCAGCAACAAGGTGGTTTCGGGCAGCCCCAACCGCAGGGCGGCTTTGGTCAGCAGGGTCAGCCGCAGCAGGGCGGGTTTGGGCAGCCGCTGCCGCACGCAAACCATGCGGCCGCCGCCGAGCTGCCAACGGGACTCAGGGTCACGGCCATCGTGCTCTTGATCCTTTCCACCACCTTGACGGGGATCGCCATGATTCCCTGCCTGGGCGTTCTCAACTGGGCCGTCGTTCCACTGAACTGCGCCCTCACGATCATCGGCATCCTTGGCTTAACCATCGGACCCCGGCTCCCAACGGGAAGACCGGCCAACATGGAGCTTCATATCGGCGCGATCATCGCCGGCATCATCCTGGCCACCGCCTCCTTCGCGCGCTGCGTCGCGGGCGAGGGCATTGTGTAAACGCTCGCCGTCTCGCGCACCGAACACCGAACACGAGAAAGCCGCTCGGACGCCGTTCGCGCGCCACGAAGTCTGTCGTGACTTGGCCAAGCCGCAACACGCGGCCGGCCGTAGGACTCACTGAACAAGCGAAAAGGACCGCGCAATCGCCTCCACCGCCGCCAGATGCGGCGCGTGCCGCCCATCGATCGCTTGCCCGGTGATTAGCACGGCTTGCTCGCCAAGGTCGTGCCAGAAGTGCAGCTGTCGATAGGTCGTCCCGCCGTAGTCGTAGCGCAACTCGAGGCGTCGCGTGTTTGCCGTCGAGACATCGGAGATCACCTCTTGGCCCAGCGCGACGAGCTCGGATGGAAAGCTCGACTTTGGGAACGGGCCGCGAACAAAAATCAGCACATCGCGTTCGGCCGAATCGATCGGTGCGAGCTGAAAGAAGAACCCGCGATCGGGCACGAGCACCTGCAGCTTGTAGCCCGCGGGCCAATGCACGCGCGCTCCATTGAGCTCGATGGACCACCGCTCATCGGCACTTCCCTCCCCGACGTTTTCGATGCCGACGACGTCTCCGCTCGCGTTGCCGATCAACTCCGGGCTGCCGTCATGCAGGCGCACGAAGGTGTTGAAGAGGCGGCCGCTGCTCCGGTGGGCCGCCATCAGTGATCCCGGACGCGCGTTTGGACCGACCGGCGCGGCGACAAGGTCCGTGTCCGGCGCAAGCGCGAAGCGCCCGCCGTAGCCGTCGATAAAAACCGCGGAGTCCGTCTCGAGCGATGCGCTGGCGCGTGCGGCGGCTGTGGTCGCGGCCGCGCGCGCTTCCGCAGCACTTGCACGGGACCGCGCGAGGTCTGCACGCACGGGCCCCACGCTTTGGGGCCGCACGGCTTGAATCTCGCCGTCGCTGCAGCCCACGAGCAGAACCCCGACCAGGCCCAAAACCCCAGCCCCGACCATGCGGCCGTTCGCAGCACCAAAATCAAACGTCATGAACATCACCTTATGCGGAGGCGCGGACCAGAAGCGCCGAACGCGCGGCTTCAAGCAACTGCCGTACCACGATGTAGGGGCCGCGCTCCACGCGACTTTGGGCAACCTGGACCCAGTCGAAGCCAACGGACGTTCACGCCGCCCCCCTCCAAGGTTCACGGACCGGGCGGGACGATCGCAATCAACGTCTCCGTCCATCGCCACGCAAACGATCGTTGACCCGCTTCGTCCGCGGAGACTAGAGCTCATCCCAAAAATCGCCGTGGCCAGGTTTTTGGTCAGATTGCACGGAACCTAGACCGCCTTCATCTTGAACTGAGCCTGCTTCGCCCACCCCGTCGCCCGATGTCTGCGTCACGCCTCCTTGA
>JBCCRV010000046.1:0-18937 GCA_039201085.1 Myxococcota bacterium
ATCGACTTGAAGTCCGGGTCCGCTAGGTACTGAGGAAGGATGCGCTTCAGTGCGACGCGCTTTGAAAAGCCGTGGGGGCCGCGCCGTTCGGCAATGAACAGCTCCGCCATCCCGCCCGTCGCCAAGCGGCGGTCGATCACGTAGGGACCGATAGACGTGGGGGCGATGGCGTTCATGGAGGCATCGGCGCGCGGGCCGGACCCTTCCAAGGGTACCGGACGGACCGGTCCTTTGCTCATGCCATTCGCCACGTACGCATGAAACGGCAGCACCAACCCGGACTGAAACGTGCAAACGACATGCGGCAGCGTCAGTCGAGTGTTTCGAGTCCGTCGGGCCGTCAGAAACGGCCCATCCATCCCGCCGCATCCATCCCGCCGCACACCCGGACTGGGGAGGGCGCAAGCGGCGGTAAAAGGCTGGCACGCGCGAAGCGCTGGCCCTATCCCCCCACCGCAAATGGGTTGGGGCTTGTTTGTTACGCGATGCGTGTAACGCCTCGCGACGTCCCCCGACGGAAAGCGCGCCGCCATGAAAAAGAACATACTCACCGTCGGAGCGTCCCTCGTGGCCGTCGTGTTGGTCGTCGTGGCGATCGGCGCGGTCAAGGGCGGCCAGATCAGCGCGATGATCGAGGCGGGCGAGTCCTTTGTTCCGCCGCCCATCGGCGTGAGCACCGCGGAGGCGAGCAGCGACTCGTGGGAGTCCGCGACCACCGCCGTCGGAAGCGCCGTGGCCGTGCAGGCCGTCACCGTTGCCGCCGAAGTGCCCGGCTCGGTTCGTTCGATTCGCTTCGAGTCCGGCGACGAAGTCGCTCGGGGCGACGTGCTTGTGGTCCTGGATGCTTCCATCGAGCGCGCCCAGCTCGCCTCGGCGCGCGCGCAGGTCACCCTTTCGGAGGCGACGCTCGAACGTTCGGAGCGCCTTCGCGGCGCGGGCGCTACGGCGCAGGCGGACCTCGACGTCGCGCGTGCCCAACGGGCACAGGCCGTGGCCAGCGCGTCGGGCCTTCGCGCGACGATCGGAAAAAAGACGATTCGCGCGCCCTTCGCCGGGCGTCTCGGCATTCGCGAGGTCGAGCTCGGCCAAATCCTCCAGCCCGGCGAGGCCATCGCCACGCTTCAGCGTCTCGATCCCATCTTTGTGGACTTCAACGTGCCAGAGCGTTCGATCGCCGGCCTTAGCGAGGGCCAACGCATTCGTGCGGAGAGCGATGGCTTTCCCAACGTCGCCTTCGAGGGCGCGATCGAGACGATCGATCCGCGCGTCGATGAACGGACGCGCAACGTTCGCGTACGTGCGCGCGTGCCCAACGAAGGTGAGCGGCTGCGCCCGGGCATGTTTCTGGACGTGTCGATCGTGCGGCCAGAGCGGCGAAACGTCGTCATCGTGCCCAATACGGCCGTGCTCTACGCGCCCTACGGCGACTCGATCTACCTGGTGGAGGACGGCGAAAGCGGCACGCTTGTCGCGCGCCAGGTCTTCGTGCGTACCGGCGAACGCCGCGGCGACTTCGTGGAGATCGAAGACGGCGTCGACGCCGGCCAGACGGTCGTGAGCACCGGTGCCTTCAAGCTGCAGAACGGCGTGACGATCACCGTCGACAACGGCACGGCGCCGCCCGCCGCGGAAGTGGCGCCGACGCCGGAGAACCGGTGAAAGCCTTCACCGATATCTTCATCAAGCGGCCCGTGCTGGCCGTCGTGGTGAACGTGGTCATCGTGATCGCGGGCATTCAGGCCGTGTCGTCCCTTTCGGTTCGCCAGTACCCGAAGAACGAGAACTCAACGGTCACGATCACCACGGCCTACATCGGCGCGAACGCCGACCTCGTGCGCGGTTTCATCACGACTCCGATCGAGCGCGCGATCGCTGCGGCGGACGGCATCGACTATATTTCGTCCGAAAGCCGGCAGAACTTCTCCGTCGTTCGCGCGCGCCTCGAGCTGAACTACGACGCGAACCGCGCCCTTTCGGACATCAGCGCCAAGGTTGACCAGGTGCGCGGCGACCTTCCGCCGGAGGCGGAGATCCCGGTCATCAACGTGACCTCGGCGGATAGCGAGTTTGCGGCGGCGTACTTGAGCTTCTCGAGCGAGTTCCTCCAACAAAACGAGATCACCGACTACCTCGTGCGCGTCGTTCAGCCGCGCCTCAGCGCCATCGACGGTGTACAGCAAGCCCAGATTTTGGGAAGCCGGACCTTCGCGATGCGCGTTTGGCTCGATGCGGAGCGCATGGCCGCCCAAGGCGTGAACCCTGCACAGGTCCGGCAGGCGCTCGCTACGAACAACTACCTCTCGGCCGTGGGCGCAACGCGCGGCAGCTACATTCAAGTCAATCTCACGGCCAATACGGACCTTGTGGACGTGGCTGACTTTGAGCGCCTCGTCGTCGCCGGGGAGGGCGATACGCTGGTGCGCCTGCGCGACGTTGCGGACGTCGAGCTCGGCGCTGAGAGCTACGACGAGGCCGTCGCCTTCTCGGGCGAGACGGCGGTGTTTATCGGCGTGTTCGCCCTTCCGAACGCCAACACGCTTGATGTGATCGCCGACGTTCGCACAGAGATCGAAGAGATCAAGACCGAGCTTCCGGAGCAGCTGGTCGCCACCGTGGCCTACGACACGACCGCCTATATCGAAAGCGCCATCGGCGAAGTCGCCACGACGCTGACGGAAACGCTCGTCATCGTCGTGCTCGTCATCTTCCTCTTCCTGGGTTCGCTGCGCTCCGTGCTCGTGCCGCTCGTGGCGATTCCCGTGTCGCTCATCGGCGCGATCTTCCTCATGCAGGTGCTCGGCTTCACGGTGAACCTGCTCACGCTCCTCGCCGTCGTGCTCTCCGTCGGTCTCGTGGTCGATGACGCCATTGTCGTCGTTGAGAACGTCGAGCGCTGGCTGCGTGAAGGAAAGAGTCCCGTGGAAGCGGCGCGCCTCGGTGCGCGCGAGCTGGTCGGACCCATCATTGCGATGACCGTCACGCTGGCGGCGGTCTACGCGCCCATCGCCTTTCAAGGCGGGCTGACGGGCTCGCTCTTTCGCGAGTTCGCGCTGACGCTTGCAGGTGCCGTGACGATTTCCGGAATCGTGGCGCTCACCCTTTCGCCCGTCATGGCGTCGCGCCTCCTGCGCGAAGGGGACGCCGAGCGAGGCCTTTCGGGGCGCATCAACCGCGGCTTCGACCGGCTTCGGGGCGCGTACGAGCGAGGCCTTGCACGGAGCCTGCGGGTGCGCCCGGCCATCTATACGGCGTGGGTGCTGCTCAGCCTCGTCGCAGGTGTGTTCTTCGTGATGTCGCCCAAGGAGCTCGCACCGCTTGAGGATCAGGGCATCATCTTTGGTGTCGTCAACACCTCGTCGAACGGCACCCTCGAACAGATCATCCCGTCGACGGAGCGCATCCATGAGATCGCAGAGTCCTACGACGAGACCCAGTACACGTTTCAAATCACGTCGCCGGTCTTCGGATTTTGGGGCATGGGCCTCACGCCCTGGGACGAGCGCGAGCGCACGGCGATGGAAATGGTTCCGGACGTGCAGGCCCAGGTGCAGGCCGTGCCGGGCGTGGAGACCTTTCCAATCGTGCCGCCGGCGCTCCCGGGTGGCGGTCAGTTTCCCGTCGAGTTTGTGATCTCGTCGACGGCCGAGCACGAAGAGATTCTCGAATACGCACGCGAGCTCCAACAGGCCGCGACGGAGAGCGGACTCTTCGCCTTTCCGCCGCTCATCGACGTGAAGATCGACCAGCCCGAATCGGAGATCGTGATCGACCGCGACAAGGCCGCGGCCCTCGGCCTGAACCTTGCGGCCATTGGCCAGGACCTTGCCTCGGCCCTCGGCGGCAACTTCGTGAACCGCTTCAGCGCCTTTGGCCGCAGCTACAAGGTCATTCCCCAGCTTCGCCGGGACCAGCGCCTCAACCCCGAGCAGGTCGCCGATATTCGGGTTCGCTCGGCCAGCGGCGATCTCATTCCCGTCGGCTCCTTTGCGACGGTGGTCAACGGCGTGGCGCCGCGTTCGCTCAACCGCTTCGAGCAGTTGAACAGCGTCACGTTGAGCGGCGTTTCAATCCAGACGCTCGACGCGGCGCTCGCCTTTCTCGAGCAGAAGTCGGCGGAGCTGCTGCCAGCGTCGTATTCGGTCAACTACACGGGCGAGTCGCGCCAGCTGCGCGTCGAGGGCAACTCCTTCGCGC
The DNA here is from genome assembly GCA_039201085.1 of Myxococcota bacterium. Lineage (GTDB taxonomy): Bacteria > Myxococcota_A > Polyangia > Polyangiales > Houyiibacteriaceae > JBCCRV01. Next base: position 4,195 of record JBCCRV010000046.1, read on the forward strand.
CGGCCTTTGCGCTCGCCGTGCTGCTGATCTTCTTGGTGCTCGCAGTGCAGTTCAACAGCTTTCGCGACCCCTTCATCATTCTGGCCGGTTCGGTGCCGCTTGCGATGTTCGGTGCGCTTATCTTCACGTTCTTGAAGATGCCGAATCCGAACATGCCCTTCTGGACCGACGGCTGGACGACCACCCTCAACGTTTACTCGCAGGTCGGGCTCGTCACCTTGGTGGGCCTCGTGGCGAAGAACGGCATTCTGATCGTGGAGTTTGCGAACGAGCTTCAGCTCAAGGGCCAGAGCAAGCTCGATGCGATTCAAGAAGCGGCGAGCACGCGCCTAAGGCCGGTCCTGATGACGACCGTCGCCACGGTGCTTGGCCACTTTCCGCTGATCCTCGTCGAGGGACCGGGTGCCGCGGCCCGCAACAGCATCGGCCTGGTGCTGGTGGCGGGCATGGCGATCGGAACGCTCTTCACGCTCTATTTCGTGCCGTCGCTCTACATGCTCTTTGCCAAGCAGCGCGAGGCCCGGGCGGAGGAGGCGGCGTCCGAAGAACCGCGCGACGCAGACCATTCGGGCCTGCTTCGGCGCGAGGGCGCGGACGCCGCCGAATAGGTCGCGATCGACGGGACAGCGACGAGCCGCGCCGCTCCTCGCCTTCGCCTCGGGTGGACCCGGCCTGAGCTCCTCCGAATTTGGGCGAATTGATCGGAAAAAAGGCGGTTTGCTGCTGGCGCCCCTCGTGTATCATCGCGCCGAGGAACGCATGTCCCGGTCAAAGGATCCCTACCTCGGAAAAGTCGTCGCTGGTCGCTACCGGCTCGAGAGCCGTTTGGGCGAAGGCGGTATGGGCGTGGTGTATCGAGCGCGCCATGTGCTCATTGATCGCGTCGTCGCCCTCAAGTTGATTCGGCCCGATCTGCGGGGCGAGACGCACCTGCGCGCCTGGATGCTGCGCGAGGCGCGCGCCGCGAACCGCGTCGACCACGCCCACATCGTGGACATTCACGACGTTGGCGAGACCGAAGACGGCGAGCTCTACCTGGTGATGGAGTACCTGGTGGGAACGGCGCTCTCCACGGAGATCGCGAAGGGTCCGATGCCCATCAACCGGGCCGTCGACATTCTCGAGCAGATGTGCGCCGCCCTTGCGCGCGCCCACGACCTCGGCGTTGTGCACCGCGACCTCAAGAGCGACAACATCATGCTGACGAACCGCGGCGGTCGTCAGGACTACGTCAAGATTCTCGATTTCGGGCTCGCGGCCCTCGCCCGCGACCCACGGCTTGCGCCGAAGGGGGCGGTCTTCGGTACGCCGGAGTACATGTCGCCGGAGCAGGCGCGCGGTGAAGACGCCGTTGCCGCAAGCGATCTCTACGCCCTTGGCATTCTCTTCTTCGAGATGGTCACGGGCCGACTTCCGTTCCGTTCATCGGACCGCGACACGCTCCTCGAAATGCAGCGCACGGCGAAGGCGCCGGACCCCCGGGGCGCCCGCAAGGACCTGCCCGAGCAGGCCCAGAAGATCTGCCTGCGCCTTCTCGAAAAGGACATGAAGGCCCGCTTTCGCGACGGCCACCATCTTCAAGAAGAGCTGAAGCGCTTTCAGCGTTCGCTGCCCTCGCAGGTTTGGGACGAGAAGAAACGGGTCGGAAGCGACGTGCCCGTGGAAGTTGCGCCGCCGCCGCCTGCCCCTAGTCCTGGCGTCGTCGAGTGGTCCCGGCGCGCCGCGAACTTCGCCCGCGCCGTCGCGCGCGCGTACCCGAATGGGCGGGCGCCAGAGGAAATTCAAAGCTCCGCCGACCGCATGTGGGAGGTTGCGTCCCGCGCAGCTCGCCTTGAGGGCGAGCTCTCGAGCCATTCGAAGAAGCTCGAGGCGATCGAAAAGCGTGGCCGAGCCCTTCGCGCGGAAATCGGCCGTAAAGTGGAGGAGCTCGCCGGCGAGGAAAGCCGTGCGCTCCGCGACGCCCAGCGCGAGCGGGAGCGCGCCACACGCACCCAGCAGCAGAAGCGCTTGGCGGTTCAGGAGCTGGAAAACGCCCAGTCCCGTTTGAAGGGCGGTGAGCAAACGCCGGCACTCCTTCAGGCCGCCGGCGCGGCCCACGGCCGGGCCGAGGCCCTCGGCGCCGTCCAGGGCGACTACGAGCGCCGCGCGAAGGAGCGCGAGCAGTATGCCGCCGGGCTGCGCAAGCAGGTCGATGAGCTGAAGGCGCAGCTTGTACGCTACAGCGAGGCGCTCGAGTCCGATCTCCAGGCCGGACGCGATCGCATTGCGACGCGCGTTCGCGAGGCCCTTTCCTACGAAGAATCCTTCATCGATGCCTCGGGCAAGCTGCTCGCCCATCTCTCGGGCCGCCCGGAATGTTCGGAAGTGCTCGAAGACGTCGCCAAGGCGATGGCCGAAGAGATGTCCGCTTAGCTCGAACCCCTTTTGCATACAGCGGAGAGGAGCAGGACGCAGGACGTGCTGCGTCCGCGCGGCGAAGGACTGGAGCGAGCCATCGGTCGCCTATCCGAAATCTCCTCCAAAAGTCTCGGCATAGAACCCATGCCTATCGTGACTCAAAAAGAATAATATATGAGACATTTAGTTCGCTAAATTAGCGATTTCAGATCGAAATCATAAACTTGCGACCCAATTTCCACCTTCGCAAAGGCCCACTCCACCACCCGAGCCTATGAGGTTTCACAAAGCGAATCCAGTCTAGGTCGGGTGGACTTCGGCACGCAGGCTTTGTCCACGACGAGGAACGGCGCCTTCGCCACGATGATCGCGTGCCCGCTTCCATCGACCTTCGTCTCTTCGTGGCTCTCGCCTTGCTCGGCTGCAACGGCGTGATCGGCGACTCGCCTTCGATCGGTGGCGGTGGTCCGGACGTGCCCTTCATCATTCCCGACGAACCCGTGCGCACGGCGCCCCAGGCGCCGGAGCTGGTTCCGTCGACGACGACGCGGCAGCTCTCCAACACGGAGCTGGAAAACTCACTCCTGGCGCTGACGGGCATTCGACCCGACGCCCTCACGCTGCTGCCGCCAGAAAGCGACGTGTCCTTTGATCGCGTCGTGAACGGCCAAACCGTTAGCCGCGCGCACCTCGATGCGTACCTCGCAATCGGCGCCGAAGTGGCGGACGCGCTTCTGCAGGAGCAGGGCCTCGACGAGATCACGGACGCATGCCCCGACGAGTCGCTACCGCCGCTTACGGGGGCCACGGAGCAGACGATTCGCGGCGATGGACTCAACGCGGATCCCACGTGGGCCGTATCGCTCGACGGTTCGCGTCTGCGCATTCAGTACGCGGAGCGGCCCGTCGTGACCGCGACGTACGCGTTTCCGGCGGCAGGCACGTACGAAATCGCGCTCGAGACGCAGCTAAGTGCCGGCGCGATCGCGGGCATCGAGCTCTTGATCGACGGGGAGCGGGCCCACTCGTTCAATGGCCAGTCGGGCCCTTCGACGTACCGCGTTCAGCTTGAGCGGGACGCGCCGAGCGAAGGCGTGACCTCGCTGCAGTTTCGCATCGCGGCGAACGCATCGCTCCTGCTTTTCATCGACAGCCTGACGATCACCGGGCCCCTCGACGGGGCGGCGATGGGCGGCAGCGACGCGGAGCGCCGCGCGTGTGCCCAGGGCCTTGTCGAGACGCTCGCCGAGCGCGCTTACCGACGTCCGACGACGGAGGCGGAGCGCGCCCAGCTGATGGCGCTCTACGATCTTGGCGCCGAAGGCGGCGACGGTGCAAATGCCCTGTCGATGGTGATTCAGGCGATTCTTGCGAGCCCGAACTTCATCTACCTCGTCGAAGTGGGCGAGCCGAGCGACGACGGCCGCCATTCGCTGACGCCTTGGGAAACGGCCGCGCGCCTTTCCTATGCGCTCTGCGAGTCGCCGCCCGACGATGAACTTCGATCGGCCGCGGCGGCGGGGAACCTTGCTAGGCCCGCCGAGCGCGAAGCGCAGGCGCGTCGTCTACTGGACCTGCCCTGCGGAAGGCGCACCGTTCAGCGCTTTATGGAGCAATGGTTTCGCGTCGATCGCGTCGACGAAGTGAACAAGAGCCCCGAAGTCTTTCCGGCCTTCACGGGCGCGGTGCGCGCCCAGCTTGCGGAGGACGTACGTACGTACTTCGACGAAATGCTTTGGAGCGAAGAAGCGGACCTGCGCGGGCTCTACGGCGCGAACGTCGCGTGGCCGAGCGCCGAGACGGCCTTTCTCTACGACCTTCCGCCCGGTACGGAAGGGCGAACGGTCCTCCCGGAGCGTCGGGCCGGCATACTCACGCATCCCGCGTGGCTGGCGGTCACGTCGGCCTTCGAAGAAACCTCGCCCGTGGCCCGTGGCGTTTTCGTGCTGGAGCATGTGCTCTGCGAGGAGCTCGGTGCGGTGCCAGAGAACGTGGACATCACGCCGCCGCTGCCCGATCCGAGCCTGACCACGCGCGAGCGCTGGGCGGCCCATTCGGAGAGCCCCGCCTGTCGCGGCTGTCACACCCTCATCGACCCGATCGGTTTTGCCTTGGAGGAGTTTGATGCGGTCGGTCAACACCGCACGGAGGAGTTTGGCATGCCCATCGATTCAAGCGGCGGCGTGCCCAGCATCGGCATCGATGACGGTGAGCTCAACGGCGGCGCCGCGCTGAGCGATGCGGTGGCGAACGCAGAGGGGATCGATCGCTGCTTCTCACGCCACTGGTTTCGCTTCGCTTTGGGTCGCCTCGAATCGCAGGGCGACGTGGAAGCACTGGAGCAAACGGCGTCCGTGGCCGCGAGCGACAGCATCGTGGAGGCGTTGATCGCGCTCACGCGAACGGACGCATTTGTCACCCGTTACGAATCGGAGGAGCTCTAATGATTTCGAGGCGCACGTTTGCGGCGGCCCTGGGCGGGCTCGCGGCCGTTCCCTTCCTTCCCGGAATCCTTTCGCGCTCGCGCGCGGATGAAGGCGGCCCGCCGCTGCGCTTCTACCTCATGTTCACGGGCAACTGTCAGCACCCGGAGCATTGGATCCCTCGCGGAGGCTCGACGGATTTCACGCTGGCGCCCGCGCTCGCGCCCCTCGCCGATTTTCAGGACAAGCTTTTGCTCGTGCACGGTCTGCGTGGCCATAACGGTCACGCCGGCGGCATGGCCGAGACCACCACGGGCTTTGCGCCGATCCCATCGTCGGACGGTACGAACGCCGTCCCCCAGGGCGGTCCAAGCATCGATCAGCTCCTTGCCGAGGAGTGGAAGGGCAGCGCGCCCCTTCGTTCGCTCGAGCTCGGCGTGTTGCCGGGCAGCGGGCGAAACGACAACATCGTCTACAGCCCGCGGGGCCTGCCCATACCCGCGATTGCTTTCCCGGGCGGTGCCTTCGACAAAGTCTTTCAGGCGACGAACGAAGACCCTGCGGTGGTGGCGCGCCGCCGAGAACAGTCGCGCAGCGTGCTCGATTCGATTGCGGCCGATCTGACCGCCATCGAAGGAAGGCTTGGACCCTCGTCGCGCCGCTTGCTCGACGAGCACCTGACGCTCGTGCGCGAGCGTGAGCTCGAGCTCGCCGAGCCCTTTGTGCCGACCGCGTGCGACCTGCCCGCGCGCGCGTCGGGCACGGGACTCAGGGACGTTTGGACGGGCCACCACCGCGTGTTGGCGGCGGCCTTTCGCTGCGGCGTAACGCGCGTCGCCACGCTCAAGGTGGGGGGCTGGGGCGGCATCGAGGCGGGCAGCTACGACGAGATCGGCATCACGGGCGGTCACCACAATATCGCGCACGGCGGCTCGTCCGGCGGCGCGTCGGACCTGCTCGCCATCAACCGCTTTCACGCGGAAATGCTCGCGGGTTTTCTCGACGAGCTCGAAGCGATTCCCGAAGGCGAGGGCACGATGCTCGACAACACCGTGGTGATTTGGGCCAACGAGCTGGGCCTGGGGGCCTTCACCCACTCGCGCGACGACGTGCCTGTGGTGATCGCCGGCGGCGCCGCTGCGGGCCTGGCGAACGGGCGCTACGTGAACCTCGGCGGCGTCGACTACCCGCACTTCCTCTACACGCTCACGCAAGCGCTCGGCTGCGCCGGGCTGGATAGCTTCGGCCGCGGCAACCGTGTGCTAGACGAGCTCATGGCCTAGCGAGAGCACGTCTCGTAGGGCCACGTCTTGCGTGTCCATGGGGGACCGAGCTCGATGGCGGTCGTGTCGCCGTCGCTGCGAGCGACGAGCACATCAGGACCGCAGGCACGCAAAAGCAGAGCGTAGCAGTCGAGCCCCGCTAAAAGTGGACTCCGAGACTCAAGCCGACGTCGCCGGTGGGTCCGAGGCTGAAGTCGCGACGTTCACGTCGGAGCGGAATGAATGAGCGAATCAATAGACCCAAGCCGATGAGGCCGTTGCTGGTCGCGCCGGCGTACCCGAGCGCGCGGTGCACCCGAGGAAGCTCGGCCTGCGATTGAATGGCCGCGTGCAGGGTGCCGCCAAACATCAGGCCGATGCCGCTCCACATGATGAGCGCCCGTTCCATGCGCGCGATCGCTCGGTCCGCCCGGCGCTCGCCTTCGAAGCGAGCGAGCTCCAGTTCGCTGCAGCCGCCATCGCATTCGCGCCGGAAGCGCTCGGCGCGCTCTTCCGCGGCCGTTTCGATGGCCAACCAGACCACCCCTTGAAAGACGCCGAGTGCCGCGACGCCAGCGGCAACAAACCCGACGTTCGGCCGGTCTTCGTACGCTCCGTCGGCCCACGCCGCGATGGCCGGCGCTGCGATGAGCACACTCGCGCCGAGGCTGAGCGGGCCAACTACGTGGCGCACTCGCGACACGAGTGCCGCATCGCTCTCCACGCGCGCGGCCATCTCGTCGGTGGACACCTGGGCGCGTGCGACCGATGCGCCGAGGCCAACGGCGCACACGAGCAGCGACGTGGTCCACGAGTTCACGGAGCGGGCTTGGGGGCAAAGGGCATCCCCGGCCAAACTTGCCGACACATCCTCCAAATAGGTAGGCTTTGATTGGAGGACTTATGAATCGCTTTGCTTTGCTGGTGGCCCTCGCTTCCGTGAGCGCGCCGCTGGGCGCCTTTGCGCAGCCGACCGTCGTGGAGGACGGGATCACCCTGGCGCGCACGGTCGACGCGGCGAGCGTGGGTGCGGTACACGGGCTTTCGATCGACGAGGAGACGGGCGCCGTCTTCTTCATCGCGGATACGGGCGACGACCTCTACACGCTCGCCCCGGACGACACGTTCGCGCAGATCGCCGACGACGTCGGCCGTTTCATCGGCATCCTCTCCGATTTACGCGTGGGCCCGGACGGCCTGATCTACGTTGGCGATAGCTTCCTCGCGTCCGGTGAAACGAACGGTGACATCTTTCGCTTTCAGCAGGATGGCACCTTCGTCGATACCTTCGCGTCGGTCACGATTGGGGCCGGGTCGAACGCCTTCGGTATGGACTTCGACTGCGCCGGCGATCTGTACGCGAGCGAAACCGGGACCAATCTCTACCGGATTTCCCCTGCCGGTGACGTGTCCGTCTTCAGCACGGGCTGGGTCGATGTCGACGAAATCGAACGCGGTGAGAACAACCAGATGTTCATTCTCGACGGCAGCGCGCGAATGGATGAATGGGGCACGGTCTTTCTGCACGAGCCAGACGGAACGCTGCGGCGCTACGCCGAAGGTCTGCCGCGCATTCACTCGGCCACCTTCGACCGGGGCACCGGCGACGTGATCGTCGGCACCTTTTCAACGGGCGAGATCATTCGCCTTCGGGACGAAGACGGCAGCGGCGTTATCGAAGCGGATGAGCGTTTCTCGCTCGCCACGGGCTTCGGCACGAATGACCTCGTCGATCTCGACTACGGTCCGGCGTCGGACGGCGTGGGCTATGCGATCTATGCGGTGTCCGACGGCAATATCTACGAGCTCACGGGCTTTGGAGCGCCGCGCTTTGGTGGCTGTGGCGCCGGGTTCGACGACGACGGCGACGGCTTTTGCGACCGCGGCGTGGACCTCAACGGCGACGGCGACTGCAACGACGCCGGCGAGGATACGGACGACGTGGACTGCAACGACGACGAGCCCCTGTCGTCGCCGGGCCTCATCGAGGTCTGCAACGACGGCATCGACAACGACTGCAACGCGGCGACCGATCTCGACGACGATGCGTGCGCCGACTTTGATACGGACATGGACGGCATTGTCGACCGCATCGAGGTGCTGAACGGCGACTCGGACCGCGACGGCATGGACGACTTTGAGGATCCGGACGATGACAACGACGGCGTTCCCACGATCGATGAGTGTCCTGATCCGAGCGACTGCCGCGATACGAACGGCGTCGGCGGCGTCGACTACCTCGATCCCGACGACGACGGCGACGGCGTGCCAACGCTGGACGAGCGCCCCGAGGGGGCCGATCGAAACTCGGACGACGACGACGTTCCTGACCACTTGGACGACGACGACGACAACGACGGCATTCCAACCTTCGAAGAGCGTCCCGCGGGCGAAGACCGGAACACGGACGACGACGATCTACCGGACCATCTCGACGCGGACGACGACGGCGATGGATTGCCGACGGCCGTGGAGCGTCAGGACGTCATCGACCTCGGCGGCGAGCCGGACGACGACGTGCTTCCCGCCGAGCGCGACCGCGATAGCGACGGCGACGGCGTCGATGATCTTACGGAAGGTCGCGGCGACGTGGACGGCGATGGCGTACCGAACTACCTCGACCCGGATTCGTCGCCCCTCGACACGGACATGGACGGCATTCGAGACGACCTCGAGTGTCCGGCTGACGCCGATCCCTGCCCCGACACGGACGACGACGGGAACCCTGACTTCGACGATCCGGACGACGACGGCGACGGCATTCCGACGCTGGAGGAGCGCCCCGACGGCGACCGCAACACGGACGGCGACGAGCTGCCCGATCACCTCGACGCGGACGACGACGGCGACGGGCTGCTCACGCGCGACGAGTGCGACGGCGGACCTCCCTGCCTCGACACGGACGAGAACGAGGTGCCGGACTTTCTCGATCCCGACGACGATGGCGACGGCCTCGAGACCGCGGTGGAAATCGCGGATGAAGCGGCCCTCGGGGGCGAGCCCGACGACGACGGCTTGCCCGCCTACTTCGACACGGATTCGGACGACGACGGCCTCGGCGACGACGTCGAAGGTCGTGCGGACGAGGACGGCGACGGCGTACCCGCCTACCTCGATGCGGACGACACGCCGGCGGATACGGATGGCGACGGCGTACCCGATGCCGTTGAATGCCCCACCGAGCCCTGCCAAGACACGGACGGCGACGGTACGCCGGATGTGATGGACCCGGACGACGACGGCGACGGAATTCCGACCCGTGATGAACGTCCCGGTTCAGTCTCCGTCGATACGGACGACGACGGCACGCCCGACTATTTGGACCCGGACGACGACGGCGACGGCATTCCCACCGCCGATGAGCGGCCGGGCGGTTCGGACCGCGACACGGACGGAGACGGAAGCGCGGATCACTTGGACGAAGACGACGACGGCGATTCGGTACTGACGAGCGTCGAGCGCACCGACGGCACCGATCAGGACAGCGATTCGGACGGCACGCCGGACCACCTCGACGTGGACGACGACGGCGACGGCATTTTAAGCCTGAATGAGTCGACGGCCGATGCCGGCACGGACGTCGACGGCGACGGCATCGCCAACCGCCTCGACCTCGACTCGGACGGCGACGGCGCCCTAGACGCGGACGAAGGCGAAGGCGACGACGACGGAGACGGCATTCCGAACTACCTCGATCCCAACGACGGCGCGACGGCCACGCCGGCCGGCGGCGGCCTCGCCGGCGGTACGGGCTGCGCAGCGGGCGGAACGGGCGGCTCGCTGGCGCTGCTGCTTCTGATGCTGGTCGGTCTCCGGCGCCGGCGCCGCTGACCGATCACGACTCGACGACGCCGGACCCGTTCGATCGAAGACACTTTGGTGCTTAGGGAGCGACGAGGCTCCGAACGATTGGGCAAGGCACGGCCGGCGCGACCTGATCGAACCCCGACGGGCCGCACAAGCGTACCGACGCTTCGATACGGAGACGACCTCGCGTGCGCCCGCGCAGGTCGCCACGGAAACGGGTGCGGTCAGAGCGCGTCACAAAACGGGAATGCCGAACATACGCCGAAGGACTCGTTCACATCGCCTACGAGGCACCCGTCTACGCAAACGGCGGCCTCCAGCGCCGTGGCGTTCCCTTCGCCCGCGTCTTCCACGTTCAACACGCTGCCCGAAACGGTCGCTTCTCCGGTCCATGCGACGCCCTCGCTAAGGAGCAGTGAACGCTCCACGGACACCCGACCTGTGAAGTCAGCGCCGACGCGCATATCCGGACTGCTCTCGCCGTTGAGGCCGAGGTCGAGGCTCTCATCGTCGCTTCGCACCGCTAGAAGGTTTCGAACGAAGACATCGCGGCTTCCGCGGGCAATCTCCAGGGCCGAGCCACCGCTCCCGCATACGGAAAGCCCGTCGATTTGAACCGGACCGTTGGGGTTCGCGATGAATACGCCGGCGCGCTGCGAGTCCTCAATGCGGTTTGCCACCAGCACTGCGGCGTTTTCTCGGGCCAGTTCGGCGGCATTGGCGGCTTGGTCAAAGCCATCGATAAGGATCCCGGACGCAAGGACGGGGCTCGCCGGTGGGTCTTCGCGGGACATTCGCACGAGGTTGTGAAAAAGCCGCGTTCGCGGTGCCAGAAACACGCGAACGCCGCCCGACGGCAGGGTCCTCGCGGACTCACCCTGCCGGCCTCCGCCGCCGTCGATGATGCAGTGCCGCACGGTGATGTCCGCGGCGCCGTTGATCTCCACGCTCCATCGCCCTTCGATCGTGTGGAAGCCATCGATTTCAAGGTCTCCGGGGGCGGAATCGTCAAACTGGCAGCAAATATCGAACGCGTTCCCTGGTGCGCAGAAGCCGTCGACGCACCGGGTGTTTGGACCGCAAGAGTCGGCGTTGCTGGTGTCACACGCTCGGCGCGGTCGGGCCTGCACCACCGGTTCGGGCGCCGCCCGCCCAGGCCACGCGCGAATCACGTTGGGCGGTCCTCCGCCACGGTTGATGCGCTTGGGTCGAACGAACTCGTAGACCGGGCTTGGCTCTTGCGGGGCACTGCCTCCGGCCACGTGAATGATGAACCGTTCATCGTGCATCTCGGCCCGTTCCAACGCCGTGGCGATCTCACGGCAGGGCTCGTCCTGCGTGCACTCGGTTTCGTCACTCCCTTCCGGCGCGACGAAGAATGCGGCACACGGTGCTGTTGATGTCGGAGCCGAAAGGGTCAAGCGTTCGGGCGCCGGCGCGTTGGCGTAGCGAAAGGCGTGGACGAGCCGGCCGCGGGGGCAAAAGGCAGCGTCCCAAGTTTCCACCTCCAGAAGGCCGCCGCGAAACTCCGCCGGGGTGTCGTCGTCGTCTCCAAGGGTGAACTCGAAGACCCCGTTCAACGCGTTCGGCCTTTCGCGAAGGTCGAACAGGACGTCGCTCACCAAGTCGTGCGCCTCATCCCACACGCGGTAGCTCACCATCGCGGCGCCTTCGTCCTCGTTGTCGACGCGTACGAGCACCGTGTCGGGCGCGGCCGGGGGAAATTCCCGGGTTCCGCACGAGACGAGCGCAAGCAACGCGAGCGAGCGCACGATTCGCACGGTGGTCGGAGCCGATGGGTGCATTCGATGCGAACTCTACGCGCTCGCTGTTCCGCGTGCCATCACCTGTCAGGCCCGGCGCAGCGCACTCGCCGGTCGGTCAGCAGACCGGCGCGGCTTAGGCTTCGACTTGAGCCGCCGTCGCGCGCGGAACGACGGCTCGCACCTCGAGACCAAAGACGTCGCGAAAGAGCGCGGCCTTTCGCTCGAGGGTCCAGGTTTCGAGCGATACGTCTTCGGCGGCTTCGATCTCGATGGTCAGGGCGCGATCGCTCAGCGAGACGCGAATATCGTCGACCTTGCTGCGGTGGCCGCGGTCGAGGGCGTCGGCGATGCGCAGGAGCGATGCGAGCGATTTCACCCGGTCGCGGTCGACCGAGTCGAGGCTCGCGTAGGCGGCGTGTCGAAGCGCGGGCGTCGCTCGGCGGTGGTACCGGGCGACCAGGGCGACGAGCTTGCGGTGCTCCGGCGGCAAGCCCATGAAGTCCGAGTTTTCGATGATGTACTGGGTATGTTTGTGGTGCGAGCTCGGGTGCACGAAGTCGCCGATATCGTGCAGCAAGGCGGCGAGGCGAAGCAGTCCGCGGTCTTCGGGAGCAAGGCCGTGCAGCGCCTGCGTACCGTCGAAGAGGTCGCACGCAAAGGCCGAGACGAGCGTCGCGTGCCGTTCGTCGAAGTGGTAGCGGCGACCGAGCTGCAGCGCTGCAGCAAAGAGCTGGTCGCGCTCGCGGCCGTAGTCCCAAACGCGGTAGTGCTTGTCGACGAGCTCGCGAACGATGCCTTCCTTTAGGCCGACGCCCGGGCACGCGATGCGATCGAGGCCGGCAATGGTGGCCATCGCCGTGATGACGTAGAGCGCCGGCACGATGACGTCGGCGCGGTCGGGCTTAAGGCCGTAGCGCTCAACGCGTTCGGCGGTGCTGAGGGACGCGAGTTCGTCGCGCATCGCGGCGGCTTTTGCGACGTCGATGGTTGGAATCTCCGCGCCGTCCACGCCGGCAAGCTGCGCCGCCGCGACGAGGTTGCCGCCGGTGCCGACGAGCTGGTCAAAGCCGCGCTCCCGAAGGTCGCGGCGGTGGGGCGCGAGCAAGCGGTCGAGGTACTCGCGCATCATGCGGTCCTGCCGAGGCGCGACGGGCTTGCCGGCTTCGAGAAACGCCTCGAGCAGGCGCACCGTCCCGATGTCCAAGGACACGATGAAGCCGTCGCCGTCGCGCAGGTCCGAGAGCTCGAGGCTGCCGCCGCCGAGGTCCATGAGCAGCGAGCGGCCCACATCCATCGCGCGCCGCACGGCCAGGCCCACGAGCCGCGCTTCTTCGGCGCCGCTGGCGGTGAAGAGCTTGATGCCCGCTTCTTCCCGAATGCGCGCCAGCAGCACATCGCCGTTTTGCGCGCTCCGGGCCGAGGCGGTGACGACGGCGTGGTAGCTGTCGACGCCGGCGTCCTCCATGGCAACCGCAAAGCCCTGAAGCGTGCTTACGCATCGGTCGATCACGTCCGGATCGAGCCGGCCCGTCTGAAAGACGCTGTGGCCCATGCGCAGGGGGACGCGGGTGGCGCGAAAGACGCGGATGCGCTCGGGGTTCTTGGCTTGAACGATCAGCAGTCGGCTCGCGTTCGAGCCCACGTCGATGGCGGCAAAACGTGGCAAGGCGGGCCTATATTAGCAGGTTGCGAATCGACCCGGCGCTTCGATTTGCAGGTTCCGCCCTGGGTGGATTGAACGTGCGATCCGTGCTGGACCGGTGGCTCGTGAACGCGTGCTCCAGCAGGTTGGTGACAAACCCCGCGGCGCGCTTGACGCAACCTTCACCCCGTCACCGCTCGTCCAATTTGTGCCACGTATGTCGATACGCGGACGTAGATCGGACAGCGTTACCGCCGCAGACCACCCACAGCGATGCGGAGTTTTTCACCAACCTGCTAGCGCTCCCGGGCCGTTCGGGCCAGTGCCACGAGCGCGGGCAGTTCGCGGGGGCTGGCGCCAGCGCGTTCGAGGATCTCGAGAAGCACCAGGTTTTCCTCGAGGGGCACTTCGTCCTCGACCTCCGGCTTGAACGCTTCCTCGGCAATCGTTCGCGCCGCGTGAAGAATCGAACGCTGGCGGTGGAAGTCGTCGGCCCGGTCCGTGCGTTCGCAAATCTCGCAGAGGCGCTGGGGCAGCATCCAGCGCTGACGGAGGGTCATGCCGAGGTTCTCTTCCATTTCGGCGACTTCCTGGGCCACGTATTCCTCGTCCGTGAGCAGCAGCGCGTCCTCCCGTTTCGAGAGGAGCCAAATGCCGAAGAGCTCACCGATATGGCTCATGAGCGCGGCCACATAGAGCTCATCGGCCGGTGGCAGTCTCGCGCTCTTGGCGATGGCGCGGGCGACGAGGGCGGCGCCGCGGCTTAGGGCCCAGCGTTCGGAAAGCAGCGCCTTGAAGATCTCGCCCTGCGTTTCAAAGGCGTTTTCCATAAGCGTTCGCAGCGCGATGGCAAAGGTGTCGCGGGTGCCGAGGCGCACGCAGGCTTCGCGAAGCGTTGTCAGGGTGGCGGCGCCACGGTTCAGGGCGGCGTTTGCGCGCGCGAGCACGCTGGCCGTCACGCGGACGTCGCTCTCCAGGAGTTCGACAAGCACGTCGATGGCGCAGTCCTCCTGCGCCATGAGCGCCTGCAGGTCGAGGGCGCGCGCATCGAGCGCAGGAAAGGCGCCGCCCTGCACCGCTTCGCGCGCCAAGCGCTGAAGCTGCGGCCGGACGGGAATGGAAGGACGCAGGCTTGCGCGCACATCCCGGGGCAGCGCGTGCGCGAGGAGCCGGTTGAGGGCTTCGCTCGTATAGGGTTTTCGCAGGTAGAGCACCTGCGCTTCGGACATGCGCCGCAGCTCCCGTCGGTCGGCCTTCCACGCCGTGGCGACGAGCGGCAGCTGGGGTTGAAGACGGCGGAGGTTTTCGAGCAGTTGAAGGCCGCTGTAGCGTCCCAGGCGCAGGTCGACGACAATCGCGTCGAACGAGTGGGTTGAAAGCTCACGCAGCGCGTCCCGAAGGGTCGTCGCAAGCGCACCTTCGAGCATGCCGGTGCGCAGATCCCGG
>JBCCRV010000047.1:0-18887 GCA_039201085.1 Myxococcota bacterium
GCGACGGCCCTTCCACCGCGCTCAGGCGATGCGAGCGAAGCTAGCGAAAGCGAGGCCAACACCGGTGCGGAGCTTCATCCATGAAGGCGAAGAAGAAGGTGCGCGCCGCACGCAAGCCCTTCAAAGGCGTTTGGCGTCCGACCGAGGACCCCGTTCCCGAAGCGGACGCCCTCGAGGCGCGCGCCGCGACCGAGCGCGGCGACACGCGCGCATCCAAATCGCACCGGTCCGAATCGCCCGGTCGCGGTCTTGAGGTACGCCGCATTGCGAGCGACCTTCAGAAAAGCTTTGAGGCGAAGGACAGGTCATCGTTCTTTGGCGTGCTCAAGGACACGCTGCGCGAAGCGAAGGATCAAATCGTCGAGCGTCTCGACGCAGACCGTGCCCTGATGGGCGCGATGAGCGCCACCCTCGAGCTCGCCGCGAGCCGCTACGCGCTCGATCCTGGCGAGCAGTGGCAACCGGGCAAGCCGCTGAAGCTTCTTCTCGCGGGCTACAGCGGCACGCGCAACACCGGCGCAGACGTGCGCGTCGAAGAGATGATTCGGCAGTTTCGCCACCTCTTCGGCGATGAGCATCTCGAGATGAGCATCTACAGCATCGATCCCGAGCTCACGCGCGGCTACTTCCGCACCGTGCGGCAGATTCATTTGCCGAAGATCTTTCCGAAGACGCTCTTCGACACGGTGCACACGCACCACGCCGTCGTCGCCTGCGAAGGCAGCATGTTCAAGAGCAAGTTCGCCAACGCCCTCTCGACGATGATGGTCGGCGCCATCGGCCTGGCCGCCGCCGAAGGCAAGCTCGCTGTCGGCTACGGCGGCGAAGCGGGCAAGATGGACCGCGCGCTACAGAAGCTTGTCCGCCGCTACTGCCAGGACACGCTGATCATCGCCCGCAACGAAGCGAGCAAGGGCGTGCTCGCAGAGCTCGGCGTCGCGTCGCGCAGCGGTACGGATACGGCCTGGACCTTCGATCCCTCGCCTCAGGAAGTGGGCCGCAAGATCCTCATGGACCGCGGCTGGGACGGCGAGACGCCCGTGCTAGCGCTCGTGCCCATCAACCCGTTTTGGTGGCCCGTAAAGCCGCATGTACGACGCGCGGCGGTGCACGCCGTCGGCGGGCTCTACGAGGATACGCACTACGGCAGCGTCTACTTTCACGAGGAAGGCCGCGAAGTCGACGAAGCGCAGGAGCGCTACCTCGACGCCATTGCCGGGGCGGTGCGTACGTTCCGCGAAACCCACGACGTCTTTCCCGTGCTCTACGGCAGCGAGCAGGTCGACCGCATTGCTTGCGAAGCGCTCGACGAAAAGCTCGGCGGCGGCTGCCCGATCATCGTGAGCGACGAGTTTCACATGTACGACATGGTCAGCGCGATGCGCCAGGCCCGCTACATGGTCTCGAGCCGCTACCACGCATGCGTGATGACGATGGCCGGTGGCGTGATCAGCGCGGGCATTACGATGGACGAGCGCATTCGCAACTTGATGATCGACCGCGGCAGCCCGGAGCTCGCCCTGGAGGTCGAAGACCCAGACTTGCAAGCGAACCTGCTGGAAGTGCTCGAGCAGCTCGTCCGCGAAGAGGAGTCGCTGCGGGTCGGCATCGACGCCTGCGTTCACAAGAACCTTCAGCGCATGGGCGAGATGGGCATGATTCTCGTCGACTACGTACGCGCACGCCATTCGGAGTTTCCCTTCCGGCCCGAACTCGGCGAGGCCGGCGATCCGTGGGCGCACCTTCCCAGCTTACCGCCGGTCGTGGAAGCGCTTGTGCAGCGCGTGAACGAACGGAACGCCAGCGCGTCCGCGTCGAAAGAATCGACACCTGATTCAACGCGGAGTGATTCCACACCGACCGAGTCCGCTCGGTCCGAGTCCGCGGCATCTGAATCTACGTCATCTGAATCCGCAACGCCGTCCTCGAACCGGCCCGGAGTGCGGGCGTGAGCGAAAACGTCGTTCCCTGGAGCTCCCGCGTGGGCCCGTGGCAGGCGCGCGTCGGTATCCGGCGCGCCGTCGCCAAGGCGCGTGAGAGCTTCAACCTCGCGGATGGTCCCGCGCCGCTGGTGCGCCGCCCCGTGCCGCCGCTGACTTTCGACGGCAAGGCCCTCCGCTGGAAGCCCGTGAGCGTCGGCGACGCGGAACAGAGCGCCCAAGCGCCGACGATCTTGGACGTCGAGCTGCACCGCACGCCCTGCAATGAGATCGGAACCACCTGCCTGGATGAGCTCGAGCAACTCGCCACCCTCGTCCGCGCCGGCGCTGGCGGCGCACGGGCGCTGGTCGTGCACAGCAGCGTGAAGCGCGGCTTCTGCGCCGGCGCCGATCTGCGGGAGCTCTACGAAGGGCTCATCGCACGCGGACAGAACGCAGGCCCGGCCGCTACGGGTTCGGGGCTGGTGCAACGTCTGGGTACGGCCCAGGCCGTGCGCGGCTTCATCGATCGAATTCACGCCGTCTTCAACACCTTGGACATGGCGCCGATCACGACCGTCGCCGCGGTGAACGGCGTGTGCTTTGGTGGCGGGTTCGAGCTCGCCCTCACGGCCGATGTGATCATCGCCGACAAGAGCGCGCGCTTTGCCTTTCCCGAGCTTCGCCTCGGGCTCGTACCGGGCTTCGGCGGCATTCCGCGCCTGCGCCGTGACCTTGGCAACGCGGTCGTGCGCGACCTGCTCATGACGGGCCGAAGCATGGGCGCGCGCCGCGCCTACGAAGTGGGGCTCGTCTCCCAGTTGGTTCAGCGCGGGCAGGCGCACGCCGTGGCAATGCGCGTGGCGGAGCAAGCGACGCGCTTCGATGCGCAGACGACGGCGCACGCCAAGCGTTTTGCCAAGCCCTTTCCCCGCGCGGAACTCGAGCGCGAAAAGGACCTTTTCATCGAAATGATGGCCTCACCCGTCGTCGAAGCGGCTCTTAAGCGCTTCGTCGAATCGACGGATGTACGCCCCTACCTCCCCTAGGGGGATCCTCCTTAGCTCGGCCCACGGTGCCGCAGACAGCCATTCAGACCGCTTTCGTCAGCACCAAACTTACCGAACGCCAGACCACGCACATCATGTCCAAAGACGAACTCATCGAACGCCTCATCGAACTCGCCGCCAAACGCTTCAAGGCTCCGAAAGAGGAGCTCGAAGGCAGCAGCGACTTCTTTGACGCCCTCGCCATCGACAGCTTTCAGGCGATGGAACTGATGACCGACGTGGAGGAAGCCTTCGACGTCGAGGTGCCCGACTACGAACTGCAGGGCGTACGCACCTTTGAGGCGCTCGCGGTTGTGCTGGAGTCGCGCGTATGATTCCGGCCGATCGCTACGAGAGCCTTGGCGAACTGCTGCACGATTCGCTCATTCAGTACAAGAGCGAAACGGCCCTCATCGAGTTCAGCCGCAAGCGCGAGGCGCACCGCTGGACCTACTTGGACTTCATGCGCCGGGGCCAGCGGCTGGCGCGCGGCTTTCAAGATCTCGGCGTCGGCGCGGGCGATCGCGTCGCCATCGTCATGAGCAATCGAAGCGCCTGGCTGCTCTCAGCCTACGCAGCCTTCTACCGCGGCGCCGTCGTCGTGCCCATCGACTACAAGCTCGAGGGCGACGAACAGGAAACGCTACTCGCGCACGCCGAACCGAAGCTGCTCTGCACCGAATACGGCGAATGGCGCAGCATGCCGTCGGCGAGCATAGGCGAAGCGCCCTACCGCACGCTCGTCGCCGACGTGCCGGCGAGCACCGAGCTTCCGGCCGGCAGCGAGAAGCTCGAAGCCGCCTATGAGGGCGACGCCGACTTCGAGGCACCTGACTTCGTTCCGCGGACGCGCCAGGACCAGGCGACCCTCGTCTATTCGAGCGGCACGGGCGGCAAACCCAAGGGCTGCATGCTGACGCACGACAACTACCTCGAGCAGTACCGCACGCTGATGGAGCTCTTTCCCATCGCCGTGGGCGACCGCTACTTCTCGATCCTGCCGACGAACCACGCCATCGACTTCATGTGCGGCTTCGTCGGCCCCTTCGGCTGCGGCGCAACGGTCGTGCATCAGCGCAGCCTGCGGCCCGAGCTGATTCGGCACGTGATGCAGAAGCATCGCATCACGCACATGGCGGTGGTTCCCCTTATTCTTGAAGCCTTCGAGCGACGCCTCGACGAAAAGCTCGACGAGCAAAGCACGGCCCGGCGTGTCGCCCTTCACGGCCTACGTCAGCTCAATGCGGCGCTAACGCTGAAGAAGCCCCGGCGTGAAGTGTCGAAGCGCTTGCTCAAGCCCGTGCTCGAAAAGCTCGGCCCCGACCTTCGGCTGCTCTTCTCCGGCGGCGCCTTCGTCGACGAAGCGCGCGCGCGGCGATTCTACGAGCTCGGCCTGCCCGTCGTCATCGGCTACGGCCTGACGGAAGCCTGCACTGTGCTCACGGTGAACGACCTCAAGCCCTTTCGCGCCGATAGCGTGGGCGCACCCGTCGACGGCGTCGAAATGCAGATCCGCGACGCGGATGCGGGCGGCATTGGCGAGGTTTGGGTGCGCGGACGTACGGTCTTCGCCGGCTACTACAAGGACCCGGATCAAACGGCGGAGGTCCTTCAGGACGGTTGGCTTCGCACCGGTGACCGCGGCTACCTCGACCCGAGCGGGCACCTGCACTTGGTCGGTCGCAGCAAGAACATGATCGTCACCGCCGGCGGTAAAAACATCTACCCCGAAGACATCGAGAGCGCCTTCGACGGCCTCGAGTGCGAGGAGCTCGTGGTCTTCGCCAAGGACTACCTCTGGCCTCGCCACCGGAGTGACGCGCTCGTGGGCGAGGAGCTCATCGCCGTCGTCCGGCCGAAGGAGTCGGACGAGGCCGGTTGGGAGGCGGACCTGCGCAAGCGGAACCGTACGCTCCCGGACTTCAAGCGCGTCAGCGGATACCTCCTTTGGGACGACGAGTTTCCGCGCACCGCCAGCATGAAGGTAAAGCGCGGCGTCCTAGCCGATACGCTGCGCAAGGATGCGGCGCCGGAGCGCCTCCAGGAGCTGCGTTCATGACGGCCCAGGCCTACGCGCAGGCCGATCCCGCGATCGATCTCACCCGTCCGATCGTCGCGATCATCAACGGCGCTGCCGGTGGTGGACGCTGCGCGGCGCGCGCTTCGGCGGCGCTGCGCGATCTGCGCCGCGACCAGGCGATCGATATGGTGACGACGGAGGGCCCGGGCCACGCGAGCGAACTCGCCCGAGCAGCCTTCGAAGACGGCGCACGCCGATTCATCGCCGTCGGCGGTGACGGCACCTCCTACGAAGTGATCAACGGCCTCTTTCCAAGGGCCAACGGTGCGAACATCGAGCTCGGGCTTTTGCCCCTCGGTACGGGCAACTCGTTCCTGCGCGATTTTGGCGTAAGCGGCCAAGACGACGCGCTCGGCCGGCTCGCCCGCTGGGCCACGCGCCCCGTCGACCTCGTGGAAGCGACGCATCAGAGCGGTTCGATCCACTACATGAACCTGCTGAGCATCGGCTTCACGGCGGACGTGGGCGACCTGACCAATCGACGCTTCAAGGCCCTCGGCCCGGCGGGCTACGTCGCCGCCGTGGTCAGCTGCCTTTCACGGCTGGACGCGCCGCGCGATCCGATCGCCATCGACGACTTGGCCGTAGACGAACGTAAGGCCGTCTTCATGAGCTTCAGCAACAGCCAGTACACGGGCGGCGCGATGCAAATGGCGCCGGATGCAGACGTCTCCGACGGCAAGCTCGACGTGATTCGCGTCGGCGAACTCGGACGCGCGGACCTGCTGCGCACCTTTCCGAAGATTTATGCGGGTACGCACGTCCGCCACCCGCAGGTGGAGACGACCCGCGCCCAGCGCGTGCGCTTCACCGAGCCGCGTCGCCAAGCGGTGATGGTGGACGGCGAAGTGGTCGAGCTGACGCTCAAGCAGCTCGACGTGCGCCCCCATGCCCTTCGGGTGGTGGCATAGTGCGTGGTTCACGTGGGGGAGCTTGCGGCCTCGCTTCACCGCTCGCGGCGTTGCTCCGCCTCGAAAAGGCTCGGCCCTTCCATCGTTGTCGCGCCTTGCGAGCGAAGAACCCGGCTCGCTATCTCCCCCACGTGAACCGCGCACCCGCGATGGACCAAACGATATGACAACGCTTCTTGAACGCGCCGACAGCGCCGTGCGCTGGGGACGGGCCCTTTCGTTCCTGGTTCCCTATTCGACCACGTTGACGGTCCTGAACCGGGTCATGGGCGCCGACCGCATTCAGCCCATGAACCGGCTGCTCTGCATCGGCATGCTTAAGACCGTGGGCGTAAAGTGGCGCTCGGAGGTGCATCCGGCGGTGCGCGACGACGAGTCGTACGTGTTCGCCCAGAATCACATCAACCACCTCGACTTCATCACGATGCACAACGCGACGCCGCACTTCAAGCAGGGCGTCGAGCTTGAAACGCACTTTCGATACCCCTTCTACGGCTGGTTCATGAGCTCGCGCGGCACGATTCCCGTGCCGGCCGACAAGACGAAGCGCACGGACGCCGTTCGCGAAGGCATGCGCGAAGAGATTGCGCGCCACCATTCGATCCTCGCCTTTCCGGAGGGCACGCGGACCCTCGACGGAACCGTCGGACCGTTTCGCACGGGCATCTTCTTCATCGCCCGGGACCTTGGTCTCAAGGTCGTGCCGACGGCGGTGACGGGGATGTTCGAGGTGATGCGCAAGGGTTCGTACCTGCTGCGCGGCGGCGACGTCTGTGTCTACTGCGATGAGCCCGTCGACTTTGCCGGCCGAAACGACGACGAAGTGCGGGAGGGCGCCGAAGCCGTGCGCTCGGCGATCGTTGCGCGCGTCGAGGCGCATCGGGCCAAGGTGGAGGGGACGCGATGAGCGCGACGGCAGACGGCCGCAGTACGCGGGCCTCGCAGAAGCGGCGCAGCCGTCGGCGCGCCATTCTGCAGGCCGCACGCCGGGTCTTTGGCGAGCGCGGCTACCACCGCACGCACGTCGCCGACCTGATCGAAGCCGCGGGCATCGCGCGCGGCACCTTCTACCTCTACTTCGAGAGCAAGGGCGCGGTCTTTGTCGAGCTACTCGACGAGGTGCTCGACGAGCTTCGCGAGAGCATCGTGGGCGTAGATACGAGCGACGGCGCGCCGGGCGTGGAAACGCAGCTGGTGGGCACGGTGCAGCGCCTTCTGCGAAAGGTGATCGAGAACCGACTGCTCACGGCGATCATCGTGCGCGAGGCCGTGGGCCTCGATGAGGAAGTCGACCGCCGACTCGGCGCCTTCTACGGCGAGCTGCTCGACTACATTCAGCGGGCCCTCGACGAAGGAAAACGTATGGGCTTCGTGCGCGACCTCGACACCTCCGTCGCCGCCTTCTGCGTGCTCGGCACGATCAAGCAGCTCATGGAGCAGCTGATCAGCCCGTCCGGCGAACCCGTCGACGTCGATGCCGTGGCTTTTGCGATGCTTGACTTCAACCTGCGCGGCGTCCTGAAAACGCGGTGATTCGCGCCCTCCTGCGCGAGCCCCTGCTGCACTTCGCTGTGCTAGGGCTGCTGATATTCGCCGCGCTGCGGCTCTCGGCTTCACCCGAACCAATCGTGGTGGACGACGCCTTCTTTGCGGAAGGCGACCCAGGCGTGCTCGACGAGCGACGGGAGGCGTTCATTCGAGAGGAGCTGCTCGTTCGCGAAGCGCGTCGCCTCGGACTGCACCGCGGCGATCCCATCGTGCGCCGGCGACTCGCCATGAAGGTGGAGGCGCTGATCGGTGGCGCCGTGCCCGACCCGAACGACGAAGCACTGCAGGCGTACCTCGACGCGAACGCGGATACGCTTCGCACGCCGACGCGCTATTCGTTCGAGCATCGCTTCTACGCCCAGGAGCGGCGCGAGGACCCGGCCGAGGACGCTGCGGCGGGCGGACCGGGCGATCCCTTCCTGGCGGGACACACCGTTCATGCGCTCAGCGCTTCCGAGCTCGACGGCCGTTTCGGCCGCGGGTTTGGCGCACAGCTGGCCGCCCGCAACGCGGCGGGCGAGCTGATGGAGGGCACGGTGATCGTAGGTCGCTTTGGTGCGCACCGGCTCGCCTCCATTGCCGTCGAGGCGAGCCAGGCCCCCGAGCTTGAAGCCGTGCGCTCGCGTGTCCTGGCCGGATGGCGGGCCCAGGCGGAAGCCGAGGCGGTGGCGGCGGCCGTCTCCGAGCTGCGCGAAAATGCGCGCATTGAACGCCAGGAACGAAGCGAATGAGGCTCGCCCTATGCGGCGCCCTTCTGGTGCTCGCGCCGGCGACGGCGCACGCCCACCCGTATGCCTTCGGGGTGGCCGATTGGGATCCCGGAGCGCACGCCGAGCTGCGGCTCGCCATGCCCGACGGCGTGCCCGTACCGACGCCGGTGTTCCCGGGCGGGTGCGCGATCGAAGAGACACGTCTCGAACGCAACCCGCGGCTGCGGGTCCGCTGGCGACTGCGCTGCAGCGAAGGGCTGGCGCGCCCGATTGGCTTCTCCGATCTTGGAACGCTGCAGGTGCACCTACGGGTCGATGGCGGCGATGAAGCACTCCTTCGCCGGGGCCAGGCGGTCCTGGAGGAGCAGGGGCACGCAAACTTCTTCACGTCCGGACTGCGCCACATTGCCGTTGGCTGGGACCACCTGCTCCTTTGCCTCGGCCTGCTTCTGGTGGCGGCGCGTGCGAAGCGCCGGCGCCTCCGGCGCGCGGCGTGGTTGCTCACGGCCTTCACGCTCGGCCATTCGATCAGCCTTGCGATCGGTACGTGGTTTCCCGTCGCGGAGACGCTTCTGATCGAAGTGATGGTGGGCACGAGCCTCGTACTGCTCGGACGGGAGCTGCTCGTCCACGAGCGCCAGAGCAAGGCTACGCTCACGCTGCGCCGTCCGTACGCCCTCGCCGCGATCTTTGGGCTTGTGCATGGACTCGCCTTTGCGACGGCGTTCGACCTTCGGTCGCTCGAGGGCGTAGAGCAGCTTTGGGCGCTCCTTCGCTTCAACCTTGGCGTCGAGGCAGGGCAGCTTATCGCGGTGGTTCTAGCCGTCATCGTCTACGGCGCCGCGCGCCGCGTGGGCGCCGAGGCGCGCCTTCTCGAGCGGCTAGGAAGCTACGCCGTGGGCGTTGGCGGCGTCATCGCCGTGCTCTCACTCGCCATGCCGTGAACCCCAGGACTAGGAGCAGGCCGGCCAGGGGGAGCTCGCGTTCAGACCCGCCCACGGCGCGACAGCCGCAGCCCTCGTCGAAGGAGCGGGGCTCGAAGGAGCACGCGTTCGGCAGCTGGTCGGCATACACCTCGCACATGCCGATCTCGTCTTGAAGCGAGAGGTCGCGTCGAACCGTTTCACCTGGCCGGGAGCACGCCCATAGCGAGAGGTCGTCGCCGCCTGCGCTGGGATGACCAAAGCCAAAGAAGTGGCCGATCTCATGAACGAGCGTGTTTTCGAGATCGACGGTGGCGACGAGGTTGCTGTCGCAGCCGCCCTCCGGGCAGATGGCCCAGCGCCATCGCTGCTCGTTCAGTTCGATGTCCGCATCGAAGATCTCGCCCGTGTTGGGGTTCTGCCAAACGGTCGTGAGCGCAAAAGCGTTGGGCGCATAGCCACGATCGGTCCAATCATCGGCGAAGATGAAGGCGTTTTGATTGCCACCACCGGGCAGAAACTCCGCCACGTCGCTGGGCGCCGGTTCGCTCGATTCCTGCACTTCAAATCCAACGGTTTCACCGCCGCAGTCGACGTTCGTCCACCGCGCAAAGGCGCGCGCGATGGTCGTGCGAAACACCTCTCGCGTCACGTCCCGTGGGTCACCGGCCTCAATCGCCCACGGAAGGCAGCGTCGGTCCCAGAACAAGAAACGCTCGCCCGCATCAATGTCGCAAAAGCAAGCCTGGGCGCAGCTGTTGGGATCGTCCGCGAAGATCGGCGTGGCCCGATCGACCGTGCAGCTCCGGCAGAACCCCTGAGCATAAGCCGTACCGCTCGTGGCGAGTACGAGGGCCACCAAAGCAAAGCGCATGCTCAAAGCATAGCGCGTTCATTGAACCGGGGTTCGAATTGGTTGGGGGAAACGGTCCTGTTCAACGGGAGACGTTCGCAGTGCATCAGCAGCGTCGTCGTGATCGCTTCACGAACACTCCGCCTTCGGCTCATCTGACCGTCTGGATGGGCACTTCAACTTGGGCCGTAGCGAGCCCGCCAAGGGCCATCCGACTTCCCAAGGAATGCGCTGTGGCGCGGATCGACGGCGAAACAAGCGTGGGCTACCTCGCCACCGCGGAGTCCTTAGGCGTGCTTTTCGATCAGTGCGCCGAGGCGCGGCAGGGCCGCTTCGACGTTCTTCTTCGCCGTGGGCCGAAGCTTCTTATAGGTGCCCTTGACGAGGCCATTGGTGGACCCTTCAGCCTTTTCGTCCGTCACGCTCAAAAGCGCGTCGGCAGCGCGGCTGCCGTTGGCGATGAGGTGGTCGCGCACCCCTACGCCCTGTTCGACGGCTTCCGCATGCAGCGGCTCGAGAGCCTCGGCGAACTCGGGAAGCAGATCCTTCACCACGTTGCGCACAAACCCCGGCTTCACGCCTTTGACGGCCTTGTAGCCCGCCTTGATGGCCATGCCGGAGAGGCCGGACTTGTCCGACACTTCTGCATCGATGAGTTCGATGCAATCGGCGACGATGATCGGCTTCTTCTCCGGGGTGGCGAGGGCGTCTTTTAAGCTCATGGCCCAGGCATTGGCGAAAGTGGGCGCACGCGCAAGTCCGCGTGCCTCGGAGACGCGTGGAGAGTCAGCGCCTCCTTGTCGCCCCCGCTTCACGCCCACTCTCGCCCTTCACGCCCACTCTCCACCCTTCACGCCAGCTCTCCCCTCTTCACGCCCACTCTCCACCCTTCACGCCCGTGCGTCCGTTCGCCTCGCGTCACGTACGAGCTGGCCCCAACCCGGACGGGGTGAGCGCTAGACCTTCCCGAGGGTCGTGGAGTAGCCGCCTAAGCTCGCGACGGTCGTTCAGGACCTTGGACGAAACAGGCTGGCTACCCCTGACCTCGACCTTTGATCTGACACCGATCGGGCACCGAAGGGCGAAGGACGGCCAGCGCCTTTCAAGGACGAGAGGGCGCCGAGGTCGGCGGCGGAAGCGGTGCATCCAAGGCGATCCAAGGGAGGTCGAACCGGTCCAGCCACAAAAAAAGCGGCGTCCAAATCGGACGCCGCCTTCGTCACGCGTTCGAAACGCTCAGCCGTCCCAGCTCACGCTGGTGACGAGATCGCCTTCGACGTTGTAGTAGAGGCGCTCGCCGGCGCCGTCGAAGAGCGGATCGTCGATGAAGATCTGGAAGTCGACCATGTAGCCGATGATGCGGCCGTCGCGGGTGATCGAGAGGTGGTCGCCGTCGATCTGGCCGGAAGCGCGGCCGCCCGTGCGGTTCTCTTCTTCGTTGAAGTCCTGCTCGTAAAACTCCGCGGCGCGGCGCACGGCCTCGTCGATCTCGTCGTAGCGAACGTAGGCGAACGCGGGGTCGCTGTCGGGATCGGGGAACTCACCGGCGTCGTTGGCGAGGGTCGTGATGAAGGCGTCGACTTCGTCCTGAAGGTTGTCGCATTCGTCCGTGCAGAAGTCCCAGGGGCCCTCGTCCCAAGCGCCGTCCGTGCTGGCGCAAAGGGCGTTGCAGGCCTCGGGCGTGCCGGCCACATACTCGTTTCCGCCGCAGACGTCGATGCCGTTGATGTAGTCAAGGCAGCTGCCATCGGCGCTGCTGCTCGAGCCCTGGTGACCGATCCAGCAGGTTGCGGCCTCGAGGAACTCTTCCTCGCCGTAGCCAATGAAGTTCGCGTCGCTGCAGCCGTTTAGGCAGGCGCCGAGCTCCGAAAGGCATGCTTCGGGCTCGTCGGCAAGCCGGGGAAGCTCGTCGAGGATCGTGTTGCAGGTGTTCTGGAGGTCCGTCGCCGCGTCGCAGGCGCCGCCGCAGTCGGGGCCCTCTTCTTCCAGGCACTCGGTGAGCACGGCCTGCGCCGTGGCCGCGCCAACACGGCCGTTGAAGCTCGGCAGGCGGCGCAGGAAGCAGGCGCTCGCACGCGTGAGGCATTGGTCGGCCCGCGCGATGCCCGTGAGGCTCGAGCCGGTCTGACAGGGACCGCCCGTGCAGCTAACCGTCAGGCTGAACTCACCGCCGCCCTGACCGCGGTGGGCGCGCACGGCGATGAAGTGCTCGCCGTTCGCGCTGGCGGCGAAGTCGAGCGTCACGATCGTCGGCGAGACGTCAAAGTTCGTCGGGCGAACGAAGGTGGTGACGTCTTCGTAGAGGTACGCCGCCGGACGAAGGTCGCCGCTCGTGCGCTCCACGGTGACGGTGAACTGGTCGCCGCTCTGCAGGTCGATCGAGTAGAGCGCAACGGCCTCGCCGACGGTCTCGCCCGTGACGGTCGTGTTCAAGCTGATGTCTCGGCTTCCGAAGGCACCGTCGGCCTTGCCCTGCTCGATGACCGATTCAAGGCCCGGGGACGCGACCGGATCGAAGCCGTCGGCGTTCGGATCGGAATCGGATGCACAGGCGCTCAAGATACAAACAAGACACAGCAGTCGACGCATAGGACCTCCCAAAGTGGGCAGGGCTTAGCATCCGGTGTCGGCCGGCGCATGTGACAAACGCATGGCCCGAGCACGTGTTCGAACGCGCAGGTACCAAGCGGATCTCGCACCTACGGCGCGTGAAGAACTGCGGCGAACCGCCCTAGGCGCGCGGAGCGGATGGGCAGCATCCGTGCGGCGCTATTTCTCTTCCGGCGCACCGCTCGCTGCGGCCTCACGGGGCGCCACCTGGCGGAGTACGCCCTGAAGTCGGGCGATCTCGAAGGGCTTGTCCAAGATCGCCAGCACGCCGGCATCGAGGAGCCTCGCGTAGCGCTCCTTGTCGATATAGCCGGACACGATGATCGCGCGCACGTCTGGATCGAGCTCCTTCAACTGCTCGAAGCACTCGTCGCCGCGCAGAATCGGCATGTCCATGTCCAGGACGACCACGTCTGGACGCGGCTCGAACCCTTTGTAGACCTCCACGGCGTCCTCCCCGTTCACGGCCTGCGTCACCTGGTGGCCGATCTGCCGCAGCAAGCGCGCCGCACTTCGTCGCATGACGTCCTCATCGTCGACGAGCAGCACGCGTAGGGGCGGGCCCTGCTGCCAGAGCTTGCGCGTCTCTACAGGCGAGGGCGTGAGCGGCTCAGCGAGCTCGCCCGACTGGGGCAGGTAGACGCGAAAACGGGTGCCCTTGCCCACCTCACTCTCCACGAGGATTTGGCCGCCATGGCCGTCGACCACGTCGTAGACCGTCGCGAGGCCCAAACCGGCGCCGCGCCCTTCGTGCTTTGTGGTGAAGAAAGGTTCGAAGAGGCGCGACTGCGTTTCCTCGTCCATGCCAACTCCGTCGTCGTCAACGAGCAACAGAATGTAGCGATCGCGATCGCGAAACGGGAGGCGCTCCAGATCGGTCTCGGACGCTTCGCGAACGGTGACCGCGATCAACCCGCCGCCCGCAAGGGCGTCCCGCGCGTTGATGCAAAGGTTCATCAGCAGCTGATGAAGGTGCGAGCGATCGCCGATGACCGTGAGCTCATCGCCGACGTCGCCGTGAATCTCGATCGAGCGATCAAAGCTTCGCCGCAGGAGCTTGAGGACTTCGCCGGTGAGCTCCGAAATGTCGACGGACTGGTGGCTACGCGCGTTGCGGCGGGCGAACCCAAGCAAGCGCCGCGTCATCTCCGAAGCGCGGGACGCGGCTGTTCGAATGTCGGCGAGGCAGGCCTGAACTTCCGCGTCGTTTAGCGTTCGCTGCGGACCAAGCCGATCGACAAAGTCGAGGCTCGAGTGAATCGCGCCAAGAAGGTTGTTGAAGTCGTGAGCGACGCCCGTGCCGAGCCGGCCGATCGCCTCGAGCTTCTGCTGCTCGAGCACCTGCTCCTCGAGTGGGTCGTGGTGCGTAAAGAGAAGAAGGCTTTCACCCACCTGCACCCGGTCGCCGAAGCGAATCGGCTTTCGGCCAAAGGTCACGTCGCCATTCAGCGTCGTGCCGTTTCGCGAGCCGAGGTCTTCGAGAAACCAGCCTTCGGACCCGCGGGCGATGCGCCCGTGACGGCGGCTCACCTGCGGGTCTTCGAGCTGCAGACCCACGCCGCGCGAGCGTCCGAAGACCAGCTCCTTGTCGACGGTGAGCTTTCGTCCCGCGCGTTCGCCGGCCAGGACGACGATGCGGGCGAGGTTCTCCCGAGCCTGGGGGATCGACACGGCGCGCAACGACTGATGGGTGTCGTCGAACGCCTCGTGCACGCGTGTCACCGGTCCATTCACGCCCGTATCAACGGCCGAATGCACAAAGCTTTGAGGCTCCGAGTCCGGAGGGTCGTCCGGCGGGGGCCCTTCGGGACCCGGGCTCATCGTTGAACCCCCAATGAGTGCCTACTCGAACGCGCCAGCCGACGAATCCTCTTCGCGCCCCAGCGTGAGCGTCCCGTACTCAGCGTTCGCGCGATGCCACGAGGGTAGGAAGCGAAGGCCGTCATGCGCCTACAGCGCTCCGGCGATGGCTTCCGCCAGCGCTGCGGCGTTGGCCAGCTTGGCGGCGGGCCATCGAATGCCGAGCCCTGCATCGGCGGAGGGCTTCGGAATGATGTGGAAATGCACGTGAAATACGGCCTGGTGGGCCGGCGCGCCGTTGTTTTGCAGCACGTTGTAGTCCGCCACTCCCGTGGCGTTCACCACCGCACGGCAAAGCCGCGGCAGGACGCGACCCAATGCGGCCCCCGCTTCGTCGGAAAGCTCGCCCAAGGTCGGGGCTGGTTCCTTCGGAATCAGGAGCGTGTGACCGATGCTCAGCGGATTGATGTCCAAAAAGGCGAGAACGTGCTCATCTTCGTACACCCGATGGCACGGGATCTCGCCGCGTAGGATCTTACTGAAGATCGTCTCCACGGGGCGAATGCTAACGCGCCACAGCTTCTTGCGGAAAACTAAAAAGGGACCCCCGAAGGCGTCCCTTTGATTGGCGTCGCCGGCGCGTGGCTCAGACCTTGACGCCCTTGGCGCGAAGGTCGCGAACGACCGACTCGATGCCGCGCTTGTCGATCACTCGGATGCCGGCGGTGCTGACGCGCAGCTTCACCCAGCGCTTCTCCGAGGGGAGAAAAAACCGGTGCGACTGCAGATTCGGAAGCGTGCGCTTCTTCGTCTTGCGGTTGGAGTGGGAGACCTTGTGCCCCACCATCGGGCCCTTGCCCGTAACTTGGCAAACCTTGGACATGAGAACCTCGTGCTACTTCTTCGAGTGGCTCGGCATCTTCGCTTCCTTGAACTCCACGTGCTTGCGGGCACGGGGGTCGTACTTGCGGAAGGTCAGCTTGTCCGGCGTCGAACGCTTGTTTTTCGTGGTGTAGTAGGTGTAGCCGGTGCCGGCCGTCGAGATCAGTCGAATCTTGTCGCGCGCCATCGATCTAACTCCTACCAGGAAGACTTCGTGAGACCGGGAATCTGCCCGCTGAGCCCGAAGTCGCGCAGGGCGATGCGAGACATGGCGAACTTCCGGTAGTAGCCGCGGGGACGGCCCGTGACCTGGCAGCGGTTCCGAATGCGAACGGGGTTCGAGTTCCGGGGCAGCTTCTGCAGCGCCTCCTGGGCCTCAGCGCGCTCTTCGTCGGAAAGCTCCATGTTGCGGATGGTGGCCTTGAGCTTCGCGCGCTTTTCCGCGTACTTCGCCGCCAGCTTCATTCGCTTCTTGTTCTGTGCAATCTTGGCCTTGCTCGCCATCGTGATTCCTCGAGTTGGGCGCACCGCGCCGGTGAAGGGCGGCGAGCCTGAAGGATCCGATTGCCCTGCGCAAGGCGAAAAGGGATCAAATCTGAGCGTTTCCACCACGGCGTCGCGGAGGGATGGATGGCGCCCGGCCCGAAGGTTCAGGCGCGGGCGGCCCGGATGTGGTCGAGCAAAGGCTCGACTCCCTCGCGACGGTCCACCCACGCCACCGGACGTCCATGGCCCTGAAGTTTCTCCGCCAGACGCTGGCCCCGGGGCGTGCCCTCGTCCCAAATCAACACGATCGCAGCGGCGGGGAGGTCGTTCAAAGCCGATTCCAGGTCGTGCGTCGAAATGGTCGCTGGCGAGGTCAGATCCACGAGAAAGAGCGCCGGCGTGAGGTCATGAACGACATCGCGAAAGCCCTCGAGATCCTCGACGGACATCGCCACCACGGACGGGCCCAGGGCCGCCTTGAGCATGCGGGCCAGCCGTGAAACGGCCGCCATAACCAAAACGCGGGTTGGCCCGGCCCGGCGGTCGAACTGAGCCGTGGCCTCGCGCTGCCGCCGACGCGGTGGCGGCGACGCCTTCATCGCCCCCATGATCGCGGACAGTCGAGCAACCACCTGACTGGCTTCGGAGGCGCCGATTTGCCGGGCGATCGTCTCCTGAAGCGGTCCCTCCGCAAAACGGACCCACTGGTCTGTCGTGGACGGCGGTTGGGAAAGCGTGTCGAGGGCGCTCAATAGAAGGGCGTGCGCGCGACCGGGCTCCATCATGCCCTCCAACACCTCGCGTACCACTACGATTTCCTGCCCGCTCACCGGCCTGTCTCCGGCGGGGAGCCTAGCCCATCCCCCGAGCGAGGGAGAAGGTTTTTCCACAAGGGGCTTGCAGGCGGGGGGGTGAACACGTTGCGAGGGGTGTCGGGCCCCGTCACGCTCGCCACATATGCCGGCCCCATCTTTTGAGCTCTGGTCCATCGAGGGCAATCGTCAACGGCTGGACGGGGGCGCCATGTTTGGAAACGCCCCGCGTGCGCTTTGGCAGCGATGGACCACCCCGGACGAAGAGCACCGCATTCCGCTGGCGTGCCGCTGCATGCTCGTTCGCGACGGCCAGCGCACCATCTTGCTCGAAGCCGGGATTGGCGCTTTCTTCGAGCCGAAGCTACGCGAGCGCTTTGGCGTGGTCGAGCCAGAACATCGGCTTCTTTCGAACCTGCAGACTGCGGGTGTTCGCGCCGAGGACGTGGACATCGTTGTGCTTTCCCATCTGCACTTCGACCATGCGGGCGGTCTGCTAACGGCCTATGAGGAAGGCACCGAACCGCAGCTTGCATTCCCCAATGCTGCGTACGTACTGAGCGAGGACGCATGGCAGCGCGCCGAAGCACCGCACGCGCGGGACCGAGCGTCGTTCATTCCAGCGCTGCTACCGCTGCTGAAGACGCGGCGCGTGGAACGAGTGACCGGGGAACGCTCGACGCTGCTGGGCGAGGGCTACCGCTTTCACTACAGCGACGGGCATACGCCCGGCCTCCTGCTGACCGAGATCGAAGGACCGGGCGGACCGATCGTGTTTGCGGGCGACCTCGTTCCGGGCGTGCCCTGGGTTCACGCGCCCATCACGATGGGCTACGACCGGTTTCCCGAGCGGCTCATCGACGAAAAATCTGCGCTACTCGAGGACCTGGCGGGCCGCGGTGGCGCCCTCTTCTTCACGCACGACCCCGAAGTGGCGGTGGCGCGAATCGCCAAGGAGAAGGGGCGCTTCAAGGCGGATCGGGTGCTCAAGGCGCCGATCCATCTTCACCTGCGTGGAAGCTGAATCATGCCATGAAACCCGTGCGCGTGTTCACCGCACATGGGGTAGAACGGAGCCGGAACGCCCCCAGTAGATCCGGTGCAAGGGACGGGCGAGGGGTACGAGCAACACAACAACAACGCCGGCAAACGTGAAACGTGCGGCCGGGTCCACCGACCTTCCAAAGAGTTGCCCCTCGCCACCGAGTTAGGGGAACCTTCGGAATCCGATGGCGCACACGCCCCCCAGCCGGCTTCAGCCGGGCGAGATCATTGAAGGCCGGTACCGCATCAGCCAGCTCGTTCACGCGGAAGGCGGCATTGCGACCTACACGGCGAAGCACCTGCTCATGGGCCGCAACGTGACGCTTCAGTTTCTTTGCGGAGATACGGACGGCGCCTTGCGACGCTTTCGGCGGAGCGGCCGCATGCTGAGCATGATGCGCCATCCGCACATCGTCGGCATTCACGACATGGGCATCTACGACCGTTTCCCGTACATGGCCCTCGAGTACCTGGAAGGGCAGACGCTCGCACAGCGTTCGGCTTTTCTAGGGCCCTTCGACCTGGGCTCGGTCCTTCGCATCGCCGAGCAGCTGCTGGGCGCCGTCGCGTACGTGCACGAGCGCAAGATCTACCATCGGGACATCTCCGCTTCGAACCTCAAGGTCGTCGAGATGTGGAACGGCGAAGAAGCCCTGAAGCTCACGGGGTTCGCCTTCGCGAAGGACCTTGGCGCATCCCGCAGCAGCTCGCTGAGCGAAAAGCGCTCGATGGTGGCGTCGCTCACACACGTCGCTCCCGAGCAGATCCTTCGACCGGACGACGCCGACTACCGCGTGGACCTCTACGCCAGCGGCGCCGTGCTCTACCAGCTGATTGCGGGGGCACCACCCTTTCGCGGCGGTACGCTCGCCGAACTGGGCGCAGCGATCATGGAGGAGACCCCTCGTTCACTGCTGCACTACGTGCAGACGCTTCCTCCCCAACTTGACGCGGTGATCGCCCAAGCGTTGGCCAAGGATCCGGACCATCGCTTCGAGAGCGCCGACGCGATGCTGCGCGCGATTCAGGCGAGCGTGTCGCCGGCCACAACGCCGCCTTGATGGCGAGCGCGGCGTAGCGCAGCATCCGCGCCATGAACCGACGCACGTTCTTCTATCTCGCCCTCGCCCTCGCCGCTGCGTGCGGCGGTGCCTCGACGCCCGAATCCACAACACCACCCGCAACCTCCGACGCCGCGCCCACGTGGGACAGCCTCGAAGGCCCGGCGCTCATCGCCTACGTGAAGTCACAGGCCCTCGA
>JBCCRV010000048.1:0-18877 GCA_039201085.1 Myxococcota bacterium
CATCGTGATGGAGTTGCTCGAGGGCGAAACGCTCGAGCAACACCTCAAGCGGAGTCCGCTCACCGGCGAAGCCGCCGTCTCGATCATGCGCCAGGTGCTCGAAGCCCTTGTTCACGCGCACCGCGAAGGCGTGGTTCATCGGGACCTGAAGCCCGCCAACATTTTTCTCGTTGCCGCCCCAAACGAAGCGACGCCGCGCGTACGCGTGCTCGACTTCGGCCTGGCGAAGTTCCTTTCGCACGACGAGACGGATCCGGAAGGAACGCTGACGCGCAAAGGTCGCGTCGTTGGCACACCCGCCTACATGGCGCCGGAGCAGATCACCGGCGTGGGCGTCGATGCGCGTGCCGATCTGTACGCCGCAGGCGTGATTCTTTACGAGCTGCTCGCGGACCAACGGCCCTTTCCCCACCGGAAGCGAGCCGACCTCATGCGCGCCCACCTCTTCGAACCGCCGGGCGCCCTACCCGAACGCGTAGCGAAGGATCGAAAGGTCGAGGCCGCCGTCATGAAGGCGCTACAGAAAGATCCTGAGCGACGCTTTCAAAGCGCCAAGGACTTCCTCCGCGCCCTCGAAGGCATCGTCGAAAGCGCCGACAGCCCTGAACGCGAAGGCGAGCGAAGCGATGACGGCGTCAGCTGCGTCCTCATCGAACCGGCCGAACGCACGCAGGCGGAAACGCTTCCCTGGCACCGTTCATCCTGGGTGACGGCCCTCGTCTGGGTGGTGAGCTTGCTGGTCTTTGGAGCAGCGGCGGGCACGCTCATCTACGCCGGCGTCGCCGTTCGCTAACTCCATGTCTTCCGCGGTCGGTCATTTAGCGCCGATCGCGGACCAACCCTTCTTGCAGCGTCGACGCGACGAGCACGCCGCGTTGGTCGAACCATCGGCCGCGGGCGAGCCCCCGCCCGCCGACGGCCGTGGGGGCGTCGATGTCGTAGAGGAGCCAGTCGTCGAAGCGAAAGGGCCGATGAAAGTGCATCGCGTGATCGATGCTGGCGACCTGCATGCCAGGCGTCATCCACGTCACGCCGTGGGGCAGCATGCTCGCGCCAAGGAGGTAGTAGTCGGATGCATAGGCGAGCAGGTACTGATGAATCGCTGCGTCGTCCGGGAGCGGCCCTGCCGCCTTGAACCAAAGCTGGTTTCGCGGCGCCTGCTTCGCCGGCGCAATCGGGTCGATCGGACTGGTGAGGCGAATCTCGATGGGCCGTTCGGCAACGGCCCGCTCCCGAAGGGCCCGCGGAATGCGCGCGAGCACGGCCTCCGGCAGCCTTGCAAGGTAGTTCGCCGCCAACTCGCGCTCCGAATCAAGCTCGTCCGGGGGCGGCACCTCGGGCATCGTTTCATGCTGGTGGTCGAACCCGCCCTCAGCCACCTGAAAAGAGGCGGAAAGGCTGAAGATCGCCTCGCCGTTCTGCTCGGCCACCACCCGACGCGTCGTGAAGCTCCGGCCGTCGCGAATCGGATCGACGCGAAAAACAAGGGTCGTATCGATCGCGCCGGGCCGGAGGAAGTAGCCGTGCAGCGAATGGATGAAGCGCCCTTCGGGCACGGTTTGGGACGCGGCAGAGAGCGCTTGGCCAAGGACCTGACCACCGAAGATTCGTCCCCACCCTGGATCCTGCGACGCGCCGTAGAACACGTGCTCACCCCGTGCCGGCGGTTGGGGACTCAGGCGCAGCAACGTGAGGAGCTCTTCGAGGACCGCGGACATGGCCGAACCATGGCAGGGCACACCACCGAAAGTCACGTGCTCATCGATGAACGCGTGCTCGCACGCCGACCCTGGCGCATGGTGCGTCGATGCCTTCCCTCGCGAAACTCGTTCCCCTCGATGCGGGCCGCGGAAACATGGTGCGTTCGCTCTGGAATCGCCTGCATCGCCTGCCAGGCGGCCGAACGCTTTTCAGCGCGGTTGTGGGCCGCTATGCGCCCTATACGGCGACGATCGGCGCCCAGGTGTTGGAGCTGTCGGAACGCGGTAGCCGCGTTCAGCTACGCGATCGTCCCTCAGTGCGAAACCACCTTCGATGCGTGCACGCCGTCGCCCTCGTCAACCTGGCCGAGCTGACGGGCAACGTCGCCGTCGCCTATTCGCTTCCGGACGACGCCCGCTTCATCGTCGCCGGCCTGGAGATCGAATACCTCGTCAAAGCGCGCGGCACGATCACCGCCAGCTGCACCCTTGAACCGATTAGGACCAGCGTTCGCCGTGAGTACGACGTACGCGTAACGATGCATGACCCAGCAGGCGTCCAGGTCGCCGAATGCCGACTGCGAACGCTCGTTGGACCCAAGACCGCGTGATGGCTCCCGGCGGACAAGCCCCGGCAGGGGCAAGCGACGAAGCGATCGCTCCTTTTGCACGCATGGCGCTGAACTGCGTCTTTCGCACCTACCCGAACCAAATGGCGCTGCGCCTCGAAGACGCGGGCGACCTGCGCGGCCCGGCCGAACGCACGCCTGTCTTCTACGGCTGTTACGACTGGCACTCCGCTGTCCATGGCCATTGGCTCCTCGCCGTCGCGTCGGCCCACGCGCCGAGCGTCGCCGCCGAGTGTGAGCGCACCCTCGCGCAGAGCTTGAAGCCCGAAGGTCTTCAGCAAGAGGCCGCCTTTCTGCGTGCTCACCCCGCCTTTGAGCGTCCGTACGGACTTGCATGGCTTCTCGCCCTCGACGACGCCCTGGAGGACTCGCACCGGGAGGCGCTCGCCCCCGTGACGGCGGCTGCCCGCGACAACCTGCTCGCATGGCTCGGCAAGCTCGGCTTTGCCATTCGCTCGGGCACGCACAGCCAAACGGCCTTTGCCCTCGGCTTGGCGATCGACTGGGCCGACCGGCGCGATGCCGGAGCGGCGCGCGCCCTTCGCCTCCACGCGCGCCGACTCTACGCGCGCGATCACACCTACGCCCTTCACCTGGAGCCTTCGGGCGAAGATTTCCTTTCGCCAAGCCTTGGCGCCGCGGACCTTATGGGCCGGGTCCTTCAAGGCGATGACTACGCCCGCTACGTGTCTTCGCTCCTCGGCGACGCGCCAAGCTTCGCTCCACCCGTACCCGCCGACCGCACGGACGGCCGCCTCGTGCATCTCGACGGCCTCAACCTAAGCCGTGCCTTCATGCTGGAGGCGATCGCATCCCGCCTGCCCGAAGGCGCGTTGCGTACACAGCTTGAGGCGCTGGCGCAAACGCACGCGGAGGCGGGGCTCGCGGCGGCCAACGCGGCCCACTACGCGGGCAGCCATTGGCTCGGGACCTTTGCCGCGTACTTACGTATCGCAAGACATCGATTGAGATGATCGTGGGTGCTTCGACGAGCTCGTCGAAGCCCGCGATGACGCGCGAATGCCGGCACCTTTCGAGGAAGCGCGACAGCCGGGATCGGCGGGACGGCCATCGTCTCAATCGATGTCCGCGCTATGCGCGACGAACGCGCACGAAGAGCAGGAGCGCCAGAAGCCAGAGCAGCGAAGCGCGACCGCCGGCGGCGCACCCGCCGGAGCCCAAGCGATCGGCACCGCCGAGACCCGCATCGCCGGCGCACACCTCGCCGCCCACCTCACCGTCGACGCCGTCGCAGTTCGAGTCGATGCCGTCGCAGCGGTCTTCCGCTCCGGGGAAGATCGTGGCGTCCGAATCGTTGCAGTCTTCGCCCGGAAGGAAGCCGTCGCCGTCCCGATCGTTGGGAGGCGAAGCGCAGACGGCGCCGCGTCCGTCATTCAGGCATCCAAAGTCGCAGGCTTCGGTCTCGACCGATTCGCGAAGGCAGCGCCGGCGCGCGCTTCCATCGCAGATCCAGGCGGCGCCGACGCCCGCCGGGCAGTCCTCGCTGTTGACGGTCACGCGGACCTGCAGAAACCCATCGCCGGGCACCGCGAAGAACTCCACGCCCTCACGCTCAAGGTTGAAGAACTGCGGGTAGTCGCCAGCCTCCGTCGGCGCGACGACGGTGAAGCGAAACGTGCCCACCTCGCCGCGCGCCACGGGCGCTTCCACGGTCGCCGCCCGCGCCGGGCTTGGCCAGTCCGGCCCGGCCAAGGGTGACGCGCCACCGCGAGGCTGCGTCGTGCTCAAGAACACCTCGCCCGGACGCCAGGTTTCGCGCCCCGCGTTGCGCATCTCGATCGTGCCGCTTTGGGAAGCCCCGGGCGCCAGTTCAAAAGGTGCGCTGGCGAGGGGAAAGCTCTGGCCTACAAACTCCGCGAGCCATTCGCCGCCGGCTTCGGCCCAAAAGGTCTCGCCCATCTCGTTGTAGACGCTGACGGTGTTCGAAAGGTAGTGGTTGTAGCGCTGCGAGAAGCAGCCCGCCGTCGGCCGACAGCCGTTGTAATAATGGGTCACGGTGCGAATCCACGCGTCCCAACGGCCGTTGTCGATGCGCACGCCGTTCATCCATTCGATGGCTTGCTCGTCCGTGTCGACGCCGTCGACGTAGACGGAGCGGCGAACCATGTCCGTCACGAACCAAACGGCACGCGACACGTTGCCGTTGATCGTCAGGATCGCCTCGCCGTCTCGCGCGAGCGTTTCGTCGAAGTTGCCGCCATCAAACTGAAAAAGGCCGAGACCACCCTCACGAATCGAGCACGGACCGTCACCCGCGCCGGCAATGACCGGACCCCCGGCGCAATCGGCCGAGTTCGGCCCTTGGCACGCCCACGTCGCTTCAGACCAGCAGTGTGCGAGGCCCGTTTCCGCATTGGCGATGCCGCCGAGCATCCATCCCTGGGTCATGCCCGCGGCGGCCGCCGCATCGCGGATTTGCGTCAACCGGGCCCGACGCTCGTCCGGGTTCAGCTCGGCCTGATGGGCTTCGATCGGGGGCGGAGGCGCCTCACAGGCGCCCCCCAGAAGTAGAAGCGCCCCAGAAACCAAAGCCAGCCCTCGCCCAGACATGGCGCCAAGGATAGCAGGCCAACTGCTATGCTCCATCCGTGCCTTCGCAGGGCGACACCCAGAGCCATTTGGCCGAGCTTTTTGCCGGGCGCTTCACCGTGGGTGAGGCCATGGCTTGGAATGGCCTCGCCCTGGTGCACGCAGCCCGCTCCCTCGAGCGCGACGTGGCCTTGGCCGTGCTCCCCCTCGACTGCGAGGGCGACCGCTCGGTCGAAGCGGACTTTCGCCGCCAAATGAAAGCCGCGGCCGCGATGCGCCACTACGCCTTCGTACCCATCGCCGACGTTGGCGTGCAGCATAGCGTGCCCTTCGTCGCGTATGAGCGCGACCCGCGCCCAACGCTCCAGTCGATGCTCGAGGGCCCGCTCGCCCGACCGCTGGCGCTGACGATCGCCCGCAAACTGCTGCGGGCCCTGCGCGTGGCCCACAGCGCCGGCCTGCACCACGGCGATCTCACGCCCTCGAACGTGCTCGTTGGCAAGGGCGACGACGTTCGCATCGTCGGCCTCGGCTTCGCACCGCTCGTTCGCAAGGCCCACCCCGATCGCACCGGTCCGACGGGTCGGGGTTCGGGACCGAAGGCGATCCGCTATTTGGCGCCGGAAGTCATCGCCGGACGACCGGGCGATGCCCCGACGTGCGACGTCTATTCGATCGGCGCGCTCTTGCACCGCATGCTCACCGGCGAAGCGCCCGGGCGCGGCGCGATTCGCGACGGCGACGAAGCCGGCCTCGCCGCCCTCGTCGAACGGGCCCTCTCCCCCGAGCCTGCACGCCGCTTTAGGAGCGCCGAAGCCATGGAGGAAGCGCTCCTCGAAGCGATGGGCCTCGGCGAGCCAAAACCAACGAGCGTCATTCCAAAGGCCAAGGCAGAACCGCCCGAAGCGAAGGACGGTACAAACCGCCGAGCGCTCGCCGGCGCGGCCGTGGTCGCGTGCGCGGGCATCCTCGCGGCGCTGGTCATCGCCCAGCCGGGTGTCGAGCCGATTCCCTATGAAATCGCCGAGGCCCGCGTCGATCAAACACGCGAATCGGAAAACGCCCCGGCGGACGGACGTCAGCCCGAACGCGAGGACGAACCATCGGGGGGTGCCGACATCGAGCCGAGCGCTGAGCGGGACGACCACGACGACGAGGGCGCCCACGAGGCGAGCGCCGACGGGCGGTCCGGCAGCGAGCAGAGCGCCGACGGCGAGCCTTCCAATGCCGAGCTCGACACCATCGTGAACGATTCACAAAGCGACGCTCCCGTCGATGGTTTGCCCGAAGGCGA
Organism: Myxococcota bacterium; assembly: GCA_039201085.1. Taxonomy (GTDB): domain Bacteria; phylum Myxococcota_A; class Polyangia; order Polyangiales; family Houyiibacteriaceae; genus JBCCRV01. The sequence goes on from JBCCRV010000048.1 coordinate 6,174, forward strand.
CGACGGCGACGCCGATCCACCCGGTGAGAGCGGCCTCGACGACGCGTCGCGCGCCTTTCTGGTGCAGACGCGCGCCCGCATTGAAAACGGTCTGCCGCTCACGGAAGAGGAGATGCGTCCGATCTACGGATGGATTCAGCGGCACCAGGGCGAGCCCGCCGGCCACCTGCTTCTGGCGCATGCCTTTGTGAAGCGAGGCTGGTTTAGCGCCGCCGCCGAACGCTACCGCCACCTCTTTCGCCTCGACGCGGAAGTCACCCGCAGTGCCGCCCAGACGCTGCCGGACCTGATCGCCATCGGCACGGAGGGCGACGACCTCGTCGACGGCGTCTACCCGCTTTTGCGAAACCACTACGCCCCCGACGCCCTCGCGCCCTTAGCCGCGATCGCCCAGAACGGCGGACGCCGCGAACGTCAGCGCGCGGCGCGCCTAAAGCGGCGACTCGATCTCTACATCGCCCGCAGCATCGCCGCCGAGCCCGACTAAAGGACCGGCGATTCGGGGGATCGTCGAGGATACGGCGCGGATCCTCGTCCGGAGCGCGTTAGACCATCCCAAGATCGCCGTGGCCGGAGTTTCTCACCAGGTGGCGCGGAATTCAGCGTCCGCGAAGCGAAGTAAATGCCGAGCATTTTCAAGGTGTGGGGATGGCCGAAGGCCGAGCTGGCGGAAACATGGCCGCGGCGATTTTTGGGATGAGCGCTATGTAGACCGGTTCAACCTTTATTTAATTGCCTCGGACCCAACGCTGGACCTCGGCGCTCTCTCGTCCTTGAAAGGCGCCTGCCGTCCTACGTCCTCGCGCCTTGATCTCGACCCGACCGACGAGGCAATCAAATAAAGGCCGAACCGGGCTAGCCTCGAAGCTCGCGAATCACGCGCAGCGCGTTTTCCCCCAGAATCTTCTGCACGCATCGATCGCTAAAACGCGTGCGCATCGCCGCGACGAGTCGGGGCAGGTCTGCCAGCGTAGCCATGTCATCCGGCGGTACGATCGCCCCGTCATAATCGCTTCCGAGGGCGGCGTGGTCTTCGCCGATCACGTCCACGATGTGGGCGAGATGATCGACGATCGTAAACACGTCCACGTCGCGCGCGCCGAGAAAGCTCTTTTGAAACATCACGCCCACGACGCCGCCCGTGTCCGCAACGGCCCGAAGCTGGGCGTCCGTCACGTTGCGCCAGTGCTCGTACACGCCCGCAATTCCCGTGTGCGTAACGAGCAGCGGCTGACTCTGATCGTGCACCGCCACCGCATCGAAGAACCCCTTTCGGCTGATATGGGCGAGGTCGACAAAGATCTTGTTGGCGTTGCACGCGCGAACGTAGTCGCGTCCGAGGTCAGTCAGGCCATCGCTGCCGCCACCGCGCACGGGGAAGCGCTGCCCGAGCGGCGCGCTCGTTGCGCCGAGACGCGAGTTCGTTAGGTGGACCAGCGTGATGCGCAGGATGCGCTCATCGAGCCGCTCGAGCTCGGAAAGATCAACGTCGAGGGCATTGCCGCCCTGAATGCCCAGAAACGCCCCATGCTTTCCCTCGGCGCGCGCGCGGTTGTATTCGGCCACGTTGCGCACGAGCTGCAGCTTCGGCGCCGCCTCCAAGATCGCTTCGATGTTCGCGAGATTCTTCCAGAACGTGTCGCGCCGATTGCGACGGGGACGCACCGGATTGGTCGTGATGATCCACGTGCCACCCGTCAGCCCCGCTTCGAGCGCGCGGGGAAAATCCGTCTGGCTGTAAAAGCGTCCGCCGAGCAAACCGCGACCGTGCCGCTTGTCGAGCCGGTAGCCGAAGATGCGCGTCCAAATGAACGAATCGAGATGAAGATCGATCACCTCCGAGTCGACGATGAGGGCGCGCGCGGCGCCAAGCGCAGCGTCGTCAATAGGGGGCTTGGATTGGGCCACGAAGACGAGCGTACTACGACCGACCTCTCCGACCTACCGGAGCTTTTCGGACGCAGCCCATCGAGCGCGACACCTTCCGGGCGTCACAGCGCTTTCTCAAAAAAGCGGCTCGTGTCGTTTTCCGGGTAGGGGTCGAAGCGCGGAATCGGCTTCCACCCGAGGCGCGGGTAGAACGCCATCGCTGCCTCATGGTGAATGCCCGTTTCGAGGCGCAGGCGCGTCAGCCCGAGTTCGCGCGCCTTTTCTTCGACCGCGTCCATCAGGCCGCGGGCGACGCCCCGGCCGCGTGCCGCCTCCGATACGTACACGGCTTTGACTTCACCCGCGGCGATCTTGAGGGCCGCCATGCCCACGGGCTTTCCGGCGATGCGCGCGACCCAGAACACCATCGATGGGTCGTCCAAGTCCTCCACCGGTGGCGTGAAGCAATCGCCCGGGTCGTACCCGTCGAGGCTGAAGGCAATGCGCGCCGCGTGCAGCGGCGCGAGTTCAACCGTCGCCGCGGTTTCGATGCGAATGGTAACGTTCACGGGCGTGTTCGGTGCATATGAAGCCGAGCGAACGGGCGCTGCGTCAATCCAAGCAGATGCCGAAGCGCTGGCCGTCGATGCGAATCTCGGGCTCGATGCTGCCGCATTCGTCGCGGCCCGAGCAGTCCGAGTCGCGGCCGGCGCGGCACCACTGGCGGCAGCGCCGCGTGCTGCTGCCGTCCGTCGCGGCGCAGGTAAAGCCCCGGCGGCACTCGGCCGTGCTTTCGCAGCGATCGCCGCGACCAAGCGTGCCCGCCGGCCCCGTGCAGTCGCTGACGATGCGGCCGCCGCGGTTGAGGGGCAGGCAGTAGGCGTTGGGCGCGCATCCTTCGTTCGTACGAAGATCGCAGTCGAAGGTGCACGCCCCGGTGGTACCGCCGTCCCCGGCGGAGCGGCTGCAGGTGGCGCCGCCGGTGCACGGGCCGTCGTCCGTGCACGCGGGCGTGCATTGGCGAACGGTGCCGAAGACGGCGATGCATACAAGGCCCGGCGCACACTCGTCAAAGGCCGTGCAAACGCTTCCCGCCGGCAAGCTCCCCGGCTCGCTGCAGGTGCGTACGCCGCCATTGACGTAGCAGGCGTTCGCGCCGCAGCCGCAGGCGGGAAAGAATGTGCACTCGCTTCCGCTGCAGGGAAGCACGCCCTCGTCGGGCATCGCCATGTCGGGCATGCCCTCGTCTGGCATTGCCGTGTCTGGCATCGCCATGTCCGGCATCCTCGTGTCCGGCATCGCCATGTCCACCATGCTCATGTCTGGCATGGGTGCGTCCGCGGCGAGATCTGGCGTGGCCATGTCCGGCATGGCTTCGTCCAACCCCACCTCCGGTACATCGGTGTCCGCGTCATCCGCGACGGGCACGTCGACGAACCCATCGGGAAGGGTCGCATCGACCCGCTGTTCGTTTGCCGCGTCCGCGCTCGCATCCGTGTCGCCGTTGAAGCGGCGGCGGCCACCCGACGCGCACGCGCTGAGCAACACCAGGGCAAGGGCCATGGCCACGGCCCCATGGCGAGCAGGCGGTCCTAAGCAACTCATCGAAACACCTTGCCGGCCCACCGCCCCTCGGCGCAAGTTCACGCGCCTGAGCAGGCCACCCTGGCACCGAAAGCCCGTCTAATGGCGCGCGTGTATACCCGCGTACCCCCTTGCCTTCCCAGCGGACGGCAGCAGAGTGGCGGCCTTGGGCCTTCGCGCGCAGCTGGATGTGTTTCGCTTTACGCCCGAGGCGATGGGCCTCGTGTGGCGAACCTCGCGCCGGCTCACGCTGGCTCTCGCCCTCCTTAGCGCCTTTGCCGGCGCCCTGCCCGCCGCCGTCGCCTGGGTGGGCAAACGCATTGTCGACGGCGTGCTTCGCGCGTCCGAAACGCAGACGGAAGCGGACCTCTATGCGGTCCTCGGATACGTCGCGATCGAGCTCGGCCTTGTTGCCCTGCTTGCGGGCGCCCAGCGCGGTCTGGAAACGGCCAACCAGCTCCTGCGTGCACTGCTCGCCCAGGAAGTGAACGAGTTGATCCTTCGCAAGGCGCTGACGCTTGATCTTCAGGCCTTTGAAGACGCGGAGATCTACGACCAAATGACGAAGGCGCGGCGCGAAGCGTCACGCCGGCCGCTCAGCGTGGTCATGCGCGTCTTTCAGCTAGCGCAGCAGGGGATCAGCTTGGTGTCCTACGCGATCTTGCTCGTGCAGCTTTCGGTGATCGCCGTGCTTGTGCTCGCGGCCGCGTCCGTGCCCGCCTTCATCGCCGAAACACGCTTTTCGAAAGCCGCCTTTCGGCTCTTTTCATGGCGTGCACCAGAAACGCGCATGCAGAACTACCTGGAAACGCTCATCGCGCGCGAGGACCACGCAAAGGAGGTGAAGCTCTTCGACCTCGGGCCGCTCTTCTTGAGGCGCTACCGAGCAATTTTCGAAACGGTGTACGGCGAAGATCGCGCCCTGCAGATCAAACGCGGCATTTGGGGCTTCGTGCTCAGCATGCTCGCCACGTTTACCTTCTACGGGGCCTACGCATGGATCGTCATTCTCGCCGCGCAGCGCACGATCACCTTGGGGGAGATGACCATGTACCTGCTGCTCTTCAAGCAAGGCCAGAGCGCGCTCTCGGCCAGCCTCGCCTCCGTCGGCGGCATGTACGAAGACAATCTCTACCTTTCAAATCTCTACGACTTTCTCGGCTACGAGTCGGAGGACACGTTAGGCACAGCAGAAGTGGGTCCGACGCTAGGCGACGGGATTCGTTTTGAAGACGTCTCCTTCGCCTACGAGGGTGCCGAGCGCGCAGCCCTTTCACACGTTTCGCTGCATTTGATGCCCGGCAAGAAGCTCGCCCTCGTCGGCGAAAACGGGGCCGGCAAGACCACGCTTATCAAGCTGCTCACGCGCCTCTACGAGCCTACGGAAGGCCGCATCCTGCTCGACGGCCTCGATCTCAAGGAATGGGATCGCGCCACCCTCCGGCGCCGCGTGGGTGTGATCTTTCAGGACTTCGTACGCTACCAGCTCCTCGCCGGCGAGAACATCGGAGTGGGCGACGAGCGCCGGATGGACGACGAAGAACGCTGGCGCCGCGCCGCAGAAAAGGGCATGGCCGACGAGGTGCTCGAACACCTGCCGGACGGCTACGAGACCCAGCTCGGACGATGGTTCGTCGGCGGCCAAGAACTCTCCCTCGGCCAATGGCAAAAGGTCGCTCTCTCTCGTGCTTTCATGCGCGAAGACGCAGACATCCTAGTCCTCGACGAACCGACGGCATCGATGGACGCCGAAGCCGAAGCCACGATCTTCGAGCGCTTTGGCGCCCTTGCCGCGGAGCGTATGGCCATTTTGATCAGCCACCGCTTCTCCACCGTGCGCATGGCCGATGAAATCGTCGTTCTGGACCACGGGCGCATCGTCGAGCAGGGCTCGCATGAAACGCTCGTCGCCGCCGGCGGCCGCTACGCCCACCTCTTCGAGCTTCAGGCTGAAGGCTACCGCTGAAGCGCGCGGCTGGCCTTTGGCGCGCAGCGAACGTAGAGCTGAGCCGTGAGCCGCCTTCGTGCGATAGCGTTCTTCGGCCTGGTCTTCGTCGGCTTGAGCGTGGGCGCCCTCGTAAGCCCGGAGCCGTTTCTCTTCGACGGAGCCGGCTTGGGTGGCCTGCGGGCGATCCGTACGGAGACGCTCAACGCCTTCGTGCTGCTGCTCTCGGAAACGGGCGGCTCGAAAGTCATGATGCCGGCGGGCGTACTGCTTTTCATCTTCGCCTTGCGCAAAAACCGGCGCGCCGGCGTCTTTGTCGCCGTGACGCTGCTCGGGAGCTTCGGACTGAACCAGCTGCTGAAGGCGCTGATCGCGCGCCCGCGCCCAGACCTCGCGCAAGCCGTGTACGACGCGCAGCACGCGTCCTTTCCCTCAGGCCATTCGCAGGCTTCGATGACCTTTGTGCTCGTTTGCTTGGTGCTCGCAGGCGAGCGCCGGCCCGGCGTCATATCGGCGGCCCTTCTCTTTCCCGTCGTCATCGGACTCACGCGCGTCTATCTGGGCGTGCACTACCCCACGGATGTGCTGGCAGGCTGGTGCCTTGCGGTGTGCGTCGTCGGCCTCAGCGCACGCGTCTACGCGCAGCGCAGGACGGCCTGAGCTCCTACAAAGGCCACGCGCACCCTCACGCGGTGAAATACGACCGCGACGTGGGTCGTAGGCAGGGTGAGGCGCATGGCGCATACGAAGGAGAGCGAATGACTACGACGGGCAGCTTTTGGGATGGCATCGCCGAAGAGTACGCGGCGAGACCGGTGGACGACGTGCCGTCCTATGAAGCAAAACTCAAGCGGCTTCACGCCCTGGTCGGCAGCGACGACCGCGTGCTGGAGGTGGGATGCGGTACGGCCAGCACCGCGCTTATGATGGCGCCGCACGTTCGCGCGTACGTGGCCACCGATATTTCCGCGGCGATGGCTCGCATCGCGTCTCAGAAGCTCGACGGCGAAGCGTCGAACGCCCAGGTGCTCCGCCTCGCGGCCCATGAGAACGTGCCCGGCGCGCCCTTCGACGCGGTGTTCGCCTTCAGCCTACTGCACCTCGTGCACGACCTGGACGAAACGCTCAGCGCGATTCGCCGGCAGCTGCGGCCCGGCGGCCTCTTCGTTTCAAAGACCGTCTGCCTGGGCGATCGCTCGGTCTTTTTGCGCGCGATGGTGCGCACCATGACATGGGTCGGCAAGGCCCCGTACGTCCGCGCTCTCACGCGCATCGAAGTGCAGAGTGCAATCGCCGCCGCGGGCTTCTTGATCGAGGAGGTGAGCCATTTCGGCGATCAAGCATCAAACCCCTTCATTGTCGCGCGACGCCCGCCGCAACCCGCCAACTAGTTGATTCGCTCGATCGTCTGGGCGGGCGGTGGACGAGGAACCCGGCGCCGCACGGGAATCAGGTCGTCCGGCTCGATCAAGTCCGCATGGGTGATGAAAGGAAGCTCTTCGGTGATGCGCGAATCGTCCCGTCCGCGTACGGCGAAGGCGATCTCGCCCTCACGCGAGGCGTGCTTGATCGCCGTCGCCTGCTCCGGCGTCGTCGAAAGCGTCACCGAACGCGCCCAGCGCTTCTCGCCTTCGTCGTTGCCCGTGCGCCGCGAAATGTCGCTGATGATGCTGACGTTCTGCGCGAGTAGCACCGTGGTCTCCACCCCGCCGCCGCCGCGAATCGCCGTAAAGAACACGTCCACGCGGTCTCCCGGATTCAGCAAGCCGCTGAAGGCATAGCTTTCAATCTTGATGGTCACGGCGCGACGGCGTTCTGGAATCGTCGTGCTCACGGGAATGTCCGAATCGAGCGACTCGTCGCCTCGAGCAATGTCCGTCCACACCAGCGTCGATCCAGCGCGCACATCCGTGGCCGTTCGCCGCCCCACCACCGTGAGCGCGTCCTCCAAGCCGACGTGCCGTCGCTCAACGTAGGCCGCCGGGCGGTATTCGACCCGCAGCTGCGTGTGAAAGATCGGCTCACCCGATTCGATATCGTCTACCACGCGAAGCACGCCTATCATCTCGCCGCCCGTGACCTCGTCGACGTAGCGGCGCTTACGAACCGCAAAAAGCACGGCCCCGAGCAGGGCAATGGCCACGGCGGCCAGCAGCGTCGTACGGTTCACGGGCTGCATCATACCAGCCTCCCGAGGCTCCGCTGGCTTTTTCACGCCCACCGACGCTTGCGCGTACGGTCCGCGTTTTGTACTGCAGCGGAATGCAAGACGGCGGACACCACGGCGAGGGCGGCCCAGCCTCCCGTCCACCGCCGCCCCAGGCCACGTCTCGGGACGTGGCGCCGGGCATCGCGGCGATCGCCACGCGTTTCGCGCGGCTCTACGGCCAGCTCGGCGACCACGCCCACTGGGAAGCGCAAAACCCCTTGCGCGACGGCGGCGTCGACGCCCTCGAGGGCGTGAGTGCGTTCGAAGCTACGGGCCACTGGCACTACATCTCGTACGGGCTGACCGAGCTCTTCGACACGGACGCGCGATTCTTTCAGCCCCAGCCGGGCAAAAGCGGTTGGGGGTTCGAGCTGACGTTTCGACTCGCGCGCGGGACGGAAACGTCGCCCCCCAGCTGGCCCGTCGGCATGATGCAGCGTTTGGCCCGCTACGTCTTTCGCAGCAGCAACGTTTTTCGGCCCGGCGACCACATGGACCTGAACGGACCGATGGGCGGCATTCGCACGCACACGCTGACGGGGGCGCTCTTCACCCAGGATCCTGAAGTGCCACGCGCCGATACGCGCTTTGGCGAAGTCAGCTTTTTGCAGATCGTCGGCGTGTCGGCGGACGAGCTGGAAGCGGTGAAAGACTGGCGCTGCGACGGGTTCATCGAGTTGCTTGCGCGCCAGGATTCGCGCCTCGTCACGGCGCCCGCCCGGCGCTCGCACCTCCAGGACGCCACCTTCGCGGCGATCTGCCGCGAAGGTGCACGCCAAGAAGGCTCGTCCCATGGCTCGTCCTTCGCGAGCGTGGTCCGCTGGGAAACGGAGGAGCGCCAGCTCGACATTGTGATGGGCGCGATCGCCGTTCCGGACATTCAGCGCATGCTTACGCTGCGCCTTCCCTACAACCGGCCCTTTCGCCTCCACGGTCGAGGCGCGAGCGTGCACTTCGTGCCCGGTTTGGGCGCGGGCTGGCAGGAAGAGGGAAGCGATCTCGTCGTTTCCGTTCCTTGGGACGCAGCCTCCGCCCTCGCCCGCCGCCTTAGGCCCGAGCGCGGCACCTACAGCTGGCCGGGCATGCCCGGCATACGCGTCGTGATCGAACCGACCGAAGTACGCGGCAGCGGCGGCGAAGTGCTGCGCGTGATCGGCTAACTCACCGAACGCGATCGAAGCTTCGGAAGTGCGTGCGTTGGGTTGGGAAGACGGCGCGAAACCTCCCGTTGTCAGCACCGGGGCAAGCGGATAGCGTCGAGTCATGACGCGACTCGTCCTTTTCGGCTGCCTGTTCGCCTTTGCCTGCGGCGGCGAAGTCAATGAGACGTACACGGGCACGCTGGAAGAAGGCGACAGTGTGCAAGCAGGTGATGGCTCGTTTCAGGACCCGTACGCTTTTCGCACCCGCGAAGGCTTCGCCATCGACATTCAGATGACCTCGACGGACCTGGATTCCTACGTGCTCCTCGTCGATCCGGACGGTCAAAAGGTCGCCGAAGACGACAACGGCGGCGAGGAAAGCAACGCCCTTCTGCAGCACACGGCGCGACAGTCCGGCACGTACACCGTTTGGGCCAACACGCACACCGGTCAGTCGGGCGCCTACACGCTCACCATTCAGGCCACGGCACCGACAAGTGGCGACTGACGCGCCGCGCAAACTTCCACAGACCCGAACGCGGACCGCTCAGCGCCCAGACGCAGCGAGGGCGACGCCGGCCGCACAGAGCACGGCGCCGAGGATGCGGCTCGGCGTGAGGGCGATAGACTCGACGAGGCGATCCCAAATCAAGCTCGTTGCCATCTGGGCAAAGACGACGCCGACGAAGACCCGCGTCGCACCGATTTGGCCCACGGCCCAGGGCAAGCCGGTGATGAGCAGAAAGCCAAAGACGCCGGGCAGAAGCCAGGTAAGCGACATGCTGCCTACGGACGCTCCCTCGGCGACGGCGTCGATCCAGCCGCGTCGGGCGGCGCCGTAGAACGCGCCACACAGCACCAAAACGACAATGCCGTTGAGCAGAATGGCCGGCGCGAGTCCCCAAGCCGTGGCGATCCGTCGGTTCAGGGCCGCCTGGAGGACCGCCATGCTGCCAAGGGAAAGGGAGACGAGGGTGGCTGCATTCATGCCGCTCCCTAGCACCCCCTTCACGACCCTTCGACCAGGCCTCCACTGGACGACGGCGCTGCCGTCCGGCAAGACGTGGCGTTATGCTTCGTCGAATTGCCTTCAGCCTCGTGTTCTTGGTCGCCTGCGGCGACGACTCCAGCGTTACCCCCCTTCCCGACAGTTCGACGGACGGCGCGACCGACGCGGCGGGCGATGAAGGTACAGGCGATGAAGGTACAGGCGATGAAGGTACAATGGACGCGAGCGCGGACCTGCGCGTCGAAGACCTTTCCGCCGACGGCCCGGCCATCGAAGCGGGCGTGGACGCCGCTGCAGATGCGGCCCTGGATGCGCCCATCGACGCGATGGACGCCGCCGCCGATTCGGCCGTCGACGCGAGGGCGGACGCCGACGCAGCGATGGACGCGGCTACGGATGCAGCGATGGACGCGGACCCCGTCGACGCCAGCGACGCATGCCACGACCTGACCTTCGGCGGCGAGGTCGTGTCCTTCGAGCGCGTCGACGCCTTCGCTCGGTCCACGGGCGGAACGATTCCCCTCGGCGTTTACGACGCCGTCGCCGCCCGCACGACGGGGCGCATCGAGGGCACGTACCGAGGCACCTGGAACTTCACGAGCGACAGCACCCTTGAGCTGCTCGAGCAGATCACCCTCTCCGGTAGACCGCCGACGCCCACGCCGCGCACGCTCGAGTACCGCACCGGCGCCAACCAGCTCACGCGCGCGCAGGTTTGCGGCGGCGACACGGTCTTCATGAACGAGTACTCGGTGCGAATCACGCGCGATCGGACCGTACTCGAAGTCACCTCCGGTACGATCCAGTTCGAGTTCGAACTTCGACGCTAAGGAATCGGTCGCGTGTCAACGATCTTCCTTTCGGCAGTTTGATGAACGCGACAGATTCCTTGGGATGAACAAGGCAGGGGTAGAGCTACATGCCCACTCACGCCTATCAGGTTCGCTCGAGGCATGCTGGAGCGGAACCGCCTTTTCGGCGCAACCGCATCTTCCCAAGGAAGGCGTCGCGCGCAGACTCGCCGCTGTTCGCTCACGGCTGACCCCGCGACGGAATCCTTTTCTTAGATGGGGCAGTTGTACTGGACCTGGAAGTTGCGCAGCGAAGGCGAGCGGTTGCCGGGACCTTCCGTGAGCACGAACTCCACCTGAAGAAAGCGCTGCTGCGGCACGCTCGAGAGGTCGCGCGGATTGGTATCCAGGCTTTCGCTCCAAGGCGCCATCGCAAGGGCCTCGCGCGTCGGAGCGGAGCGATAGCGGGCGCGAACGGTGGAACCGCCCGGCGTGGTCGCGCTCCAGGTCAGCCGCTCCCACTCGGTGGGTCCGACGTCGCAGCCTTCGACGGTCGTTCGCGCCGTACCTGTGGGGGTCGTGATCGTGCGAAAGGCAAAACCCGTGAAGTCCGAGTAGGTGTAGGGCTCGTCGCCGACGGGAAAGGAACGCGTCTCGCCCGTCTCCGGGTTGAGGCGCACGGCCGTGCCCGAATCCTGGTTGATGATCCAGACGTTTCGTCGGTCATCGAGGCCCACCCCCACCGATGCAAGTCCCGGAAGGTCGAAGATCTCGACGTCGGTTCCGTCGTCGCGAAAGCGCGTCACACGCGCGATCGGCGTTCCGAGACCGCCGCCGGGCGTCAGCGAGTCGTGGCTCGACGTCATATAGATGAAGCCCCGGTCGTCCACGGCGATGCCTCGGCTAAGGCCGGCGAGGGGAAGGTTCACGTGAAACCACGAGTTCGTTCGCGGATCGTAGCGTGCCGCGTGCCGGCACTGAAAGCCCGCGGTCCACACGCGGTCTTCGGTGTCGATGGCGATGCCGTAGTTGCCTTCGCAGCCTTCGTCCGGACTGACGCTCGCGGTCACTCGCTCGATCGCGTCCGTCGCGGTGTTGATGGCCAGGATCCGCCCCGAGAACACCTCCGTCAGCCAGAGCGTGCCGTCGCCGGAGATGGCGGCGCCGTAGGGCCGGAAGTTCTCGCTGCGCAGCAGCACCGTAGACACCACGGAGCCGTCGGCGGGGGATAGCTTCAACGCCGCCAACCCGTCGTGCAGACCGACCCACACAAAGCCCGAGGCATCGATCGCGACGGCGCGGGGCAGCCCATCGATGCGGCCGACGTTGACGGTCCAGAGCAAGCACTCATCCCTTTGGCCGAGGAACTCGTCGCTCTCGCGATCAATTTGTCCGTCGCCGTTCAGGTCGCGCGACGTGTCGATGCGGCCGTTTCCGTTGCGGTCGATGCAGTTTTCTTCCAAGCCTGCGATCTTTGTCAGCGTGCCCTGGTTTTCGAAGGCACGGTTGGCCACGTAGACGTTGCTGTCGCCGTCCACGGCCGTGCGACTCGGGCAGTTTCCGCGCCCGAGATCGACGAAGCAGCGTTCGTCGAGGGGACGGGCACCGTTGCTATCGCCCTGAAGCGTCGAGTGAAACTCCGCCGCCTGCGCGCCCGTCGAAAGGTCGAGCTTGGTCACGCTTCCATCGAAGGTGTTGGCGATCCACCCGAAGCGCGAATCGAGGCGCTCCGCCGAGAGGGAAATCGACCCGTCGGGGCCGACCTGGACGCCGTTCAGATCGGTTTCCGATCGCTCCCAGCGGCCGCCGACTTCGCGTGGCACATCCACGATCTGGCAGCCGCTTCGGCAGTCGTTGCACTCGCTTAGCGTTCCTTCGTCAAAGCGCCCGTCGCAGTCCTGATCGATGAGATCGCACACCTCCGGGGCACCGGGACGCACCCGGGGGTCGTCGTCGTTGCAGTCGCCGCCGCAGCTCGTCACGCCGTCGCCGTCGCCGTCGCGATCGGTTGGCGTAAAGACACAGCCCGGTCCTTCGGCGCATGTGTCGACGGTGCCCCGTCGAAGCCCCTCTACTACTACGACGGGCACGCGTCCGCGACCTGCGCCAGGCAGCGCGCGACGATCTCGGCGGTGGTCGGACGGTGGAACGTCGG
>JBCCRV010000049.1:0-18858 GCA_039201085.1 Myxococcota bacterium
GACACGCTCGTGGCTGCTCTCGTCGATCACTATATGGGCGGCTGCGAACGCGAGTTGCAGCAGTGGTTTGCCGACATGAAGGGCCTGGACCTCGTCGAACGGCGGAAGCGCTTGCTGAAGCAAGCCTTGGCTCACGGTCATGGCCTTACGGAAATGTGTCTCGTATTTCGGGAGATCTGGGCGCTCTCCAGCCGAAACGACACGGTGTCGGCGTCCGTGCAGCGCTACTACGCCAGCTACGCGTCGCTGATTTCACACGGGCTCGTGGCCGAAGACGCCGAGCCGGAAACCCGGCGGCGATTGGCGCTGCTCTTGGTCCCATATATCGAAGGTTACTCCATCGCGGGGGCGGGCCTACGTGAGAACGCCGACGATGCCCTTGCTCTCCTCGAACGAGTCGTAGCGATGCTTTAGGACCGGTCTTCGCTGCATGCGGGTTCGTCGTCAGGCTGTCGGCGAGTCTGCGGCGAGTCTGTGCCTGTGCCTGTGGGACGAGGGAATCGAAGTCGGATTTCGAGGGAGCGCGGAGGTGAGCTACTAGCAGGCCACAACGTGCGATGCGGAGTTTCTCACCAAACTGCTAGCTCTCGAGGCCCGTCTCGAGCGATCGCGTGAAAGCCTCGCCGACCACGACGCACGCCTCGCGAATTTCGGCGCCGCCGCCGAGAAGAAGGGCGACCGTATCGAGACGCACCTCTTCGACTTCGGCGCGCCAGTCGTCCGCAAAGGCCGCGACGCGCAGCAGGACGTCGGCGAGTTCTTCCACGCGTCGTCGCCGCTGGGCGGCCGTGCCTGCGAGAATAAGCGGGTGGCCCCGCAGGCGGCGCAGACGCGCTTCGAGCGCGTCGTAGCGGCAGGGCAACACCAGGGAGGTACGGTCTCCGGCCGCAAGGCCGTGCGGATCGGCGAAGCCGACATCGGCCAGGACAACGCCGCTTCCGATCGAGCGAAAGCGCACGCGAAGCAACGCGGCCGCGCTTGTCGTAGCCGACACGACCACGCCCAGGATACGCTTCGGGTCCGTTCGCTCCTTCGCCAGCGCCGTGAAGCGGCGAAAGACATCGCGAACGCGGGCGGCGTTATCGACGCCCTCGGCGCTCAGGTCGGGATGGTCCCACGCGCGAAGGTCCGGGGAAGCGAGGGTGACGCGCACGGGAAAGCCGATGCGCTGCGCCTCCGTGGCCGCGCGCGACGCGCTTCCGCACAGCACTTCTTCCGGCAGAGGAACGTCGTAGGCGGCGAGCGCCGTTTTGCTGGCGGGGTCCGAGAGAGCGCGCGCAGGTCCGAGGATCACGTCCATGACGCGACTTGCGTCAAGGCCCTCGACGGCGGGCATCGAAGGCATGGTCGGTCCAAGAGACGCAAGGGCCGTGAACGCGTCGCGAACGGCATGGGGCGCACCGAGGGCCACCGACGTGGCGCCGCGGGCGAGTGCGAGGCCGCGCTCACCGTAGACAAGGCGAAGGTCGCCGTCCGGTCCCCCGTCGAGTGCGGCCCGCTGAAGCCTTCGACGGTCCGTCGCGCGGAGGCTGCGAAGAGAGGCTCGCCACGGCGTTTCGAACGCCATCGCCGCGAGGCCTGCGATCAAGCCATCCACTTCCCGGGGCGCGAAGAGCCCAAGGTCCAGCGCAACGCCGCGGTGCCCGTGATCGCCCAGGCTCACAATCGCTTCCACGCTGCCCTTCGCGGCTTCCAGCAGCTGCTCCGGGTCGAGGGGCCGAAGGAGCGCGAGGGCGACGGGGCCTTCCAGCTCGAGGGCTTGCGAAAGCGTTTCGGCCTCGAGGCGGACCTCCACGTTTAAGCCGATCTCACGCGCTCTTTCCGTGCATTCGACGACGATATCCGCCGAGTCAGAAAGAAGCGTCCACACCACGCCATCATACGCGGCTCACGCTCACGCCTTCAAAAACTCGGTGGGTCGACGCTTCGACGGCGGCGGGCCTGGCGCCCTTGCCGCGGGCACCCGACGCGTGGTTAGCTCAACACCTCGATGGACCTTCGCGCCGCCACGATCGCCGGAGTCTTGCTTCTACTGGCCTCCCCGACCCTCGCGCAGGAGGTGCCCGACGAGTCCGGGTCCGCCGCGACCTCCGAGGGAACGGCGCCCGAGCCCGAAAACGCCAGCGCCGTACGCGAAGCCCGGCAGCACTACGAAGCCGCCAATGCGCACTTCGAAGCACGGAACTTTCGTTCCGCCATTGAGGAGTTTCAGCTCGCTGCGCGTCTCGTTCCCAGCGCGGACTTGTGGTTCAACATCGCGCGTTCCCACGAAGAGGTCGGCGAGCTTGACGAGGCGGTGGCGCACTTCCGTTTGTACTTGCGGGACCGCGTCGATCCGCCCGATCGGGTCGCGGTCGAGCAGCGCATCGAGCGGCTCGAATCTCAGATCGAGGCGGCGGCGGCGGCGCGCCAGCAGGCGCCGACCACCGGAACGCTGCGAATCGCCGCTGGTGAGGGCGCGACCCTACGGCTTGACGGCGAAGCGATCGGCACGTCGCCCCTTGCGAGCAGCCTTGAACTGGAGCCCGGCCGGCATGAGCTCGAGGTGGAGCGGGACGGCTACATTCCCTTTCGATCGGTCGTGAGCATCGAGGCGGGCCTTTCGACGGCGGCGTATGTGGACCTCCAGCCCGCCACCCAGTACCGCGCCGTTCGGGGCCGACGGCTCTGGACGTGGATCGTGGGCGGGCTCGCCGTGGCGGGTGCCGGCGCGGCGATCGGCCTTGGCGCTGTGGCCCGGAGCCGGCGAAGTGAGGACCTGGGCGAGGCGCGGGATTTCGCCCGATATAGCGACATTGCGCTCGGGAGCGCCCTCGCACTCGGCGTTGGGGCCGTGATTTTGTACTTCATCGAGGGCCGCGCGGTGGACACGGAGCGCTACGAGGGCGTCGCGGCCCCTTGACCTCGATCCTTCGGCGGTGGTACCTCCGATACTGGTCAAATTCTGGGGTTTCCGGGGTAGGGTGGCGCCGTTGGGCGCGCCCCCATCGCGCTGGCTAGTCGCCGCGTCTGCAGGAGTGGGTTTCGATGCGCTTGAAAATCATCGCTGGCAACGTTGCGGTCATGCTTCTCGTGGGCTTGGGCGCCTTTTTCTACCTGAAAGGCCAGGTGGACGACGGCTTCGGCGCTCGCTTCGACGCGGACGTGACCCAGACGGCCTCGCTGTTCGCGCGCTCTTGGCGTCTCTCCGCCGTCGAGTTTGTGCAACAGGTGGAGGAGCAGGCTGGCTCGGACCGCGTTCGTGCCGCCGTGCAGGCGATCGATCAGAACAGTCGCCGCCGGGCCTCCCACGACCGCGCGAACTCGGTGGCAGCGTGGTTCCAGGATCCCGCCCGTGGCCATACGGGTCGCCCCGACATTGTCTTGATGACGGACGAGACGGGCCGCGTGATCGCGCGCGACCAGGACTTGAACCGTATGGGTGGCCAGTCGCTCATGCAGACGATTCCGACGCTGCGAAACGTGCTCAACGGCACGCCCACCCACGACGGATGGTTTCGCGAGAGCGAGAACAAGCTCCTTCGCGTGGCGATGGCGCCGATCCGCAACGAAGGTGGCGGCGTGATCGGTGCGCTCCTCGTCGGCTACGACATCTCCGACGGAATCGCGCAGAAGGAAGCGGAGATCGTCGGGTTGGACGTGGCGTTCTTGCGCGAGAACCGCATTTACAGCTCCTCCCTCGCGTCGAACGAGGCGTCAGCGGCGGAAAGCGCGCTGGGCGAGGGCGGCACGGTGCGCTTTGAGGCGGACGGCGAGGCATACTTCGGCGTGACGGACGCGCTGCCAGCGACGCCCTCCCAGGCGGCAAAGTTCCTTGTGCTTGGCAATCGCACCGAGTTTATGGAGCCGGCGCAGTCGCTGCAGGTGCTTCTGGTGCTCGTCGCGATTGGGGTGTTTCTCCTTGCAGCCTATGGCTTCCTGATCGCGACATCCATCCTTCGCCCGATCGAAGAGATCGAAGAGGGCATCCTCAGCGTCATCAACGGCAAGACCGACACACGCATCGACGTTGAGGGTGGAGAGCTTGGCGGGCTTTCGTACCGCGTGAACCAGCTGCTCAATATGTTGCTTGGTACGGAAGAAGCCGATGCAGACGGCCGGAGCGTCGGCGGCGGCGGTTGGGAAGAGAGCGGCGCGGCGCCGGCCGCGGGTGCGGCCGGTGGTGGCACGAGCGGCGGTGCATCCGCCGACGAGGGTGACGATGAAGCCGCCGCGGCTCTCGCCGCCGAGGCTGAAGGCGCCTACCACGCCCGGATCTACCGCGAGTACGTCGCCGCCAAGCAAGCCGTCGGCGAAGACGTCAGCAACATCCCCGAAGATCGCTTCATTGGCCGCCTGCAAAAGAACGCCGCCAACCTGGTGAAGAAGCATGGCTGCCGCATGGTGCGCTTTCAGGTTCAGACGAAGGGGACGCAGGTAATACTCCGCCCCGTCATCATCCGCTAACGCTTCGTCAGGAGGTACGCTCAGCGCGTCCTCCTCGCTGGAAGTACGAAGTACGTCTGCGCTCGGTTGGCCACGCTGAGCGAACCTCCTGACGAAGCTCCTGCGCTTCGCGCGACGGCTGGTGCGTCCAGGTCCGCTGAGCGCGTCCTCCTCGCTGGAAGTACGAAGTACGTCTGCGCTCGGTTGGCCACGCTGAGCGAACCTCCTGCCGACGCTCCTGCGCTGCGCGCGAAGGCTGGCTCGACCAGCTGCTTTGCGCTCGGAGCCGGTTTTTGCTTAGTCGACTCGCCAGCGGACGTTGAACTCGACGGTTTCGCCGGCGCTATGGTCGGACGCGATGGCCTGGGCACCGAGGTGGAGGGCGACGCCCTCAAATGCGTACTGAAGTGCGCGAAGGTAGCTGGGCGTTCGAATGGGGGGCGGCGTGTCTTTCAAGACGAGCTGGGTGTGGCCGCGCTCGACGACCGGGCATACGAGACGGCCGCTCGCCCGGTAGAGGAGATTCCATCCCTGCTGGCAGCGGCTGAGTCCGTGCTGGGGCCCCAATCCGAGCCGTACGAGACCGTCGACGATCGGGCCCAGCAAGGTGCCCTTCATCGAGCTCCCGATCGATGCGTGCACCCAGGCGCGGGTGAGCTCATCGCCGCAGCGCGCTTCCACGGCTTCGATCAGCTCAGCGTTCAAGCGAAGCGGCAGCCAGCTCACGCGGAGTGCGCGCTCCACCGGCTTGACCAGGTCCGGGTGGTCGCGTCGAATGCGCTCCCCGTCGGCTCCCAGCATGCTTAGCGACGCTACGTTGGCGCGCATATGACTTGCGCGCATTTGCGGGCTCGTGTCACTCATGGGGCTCAGACGAGCAGTTCGGGGAGGGCGGCGCCGCGCGAGGCGATGAACTCCTCGTAGGCGCCGTTCGTGTAGCGGGCTTCAAGGCCCTGGTAGTCGCCGAAGCCGGCGCCGGCGAGTTCCCATTCGCTTCGCTCGAGCCCCATCGCGGTCAGCAGGCCGACGAGCACTTCGTTGTAGGGCCGGCCCATTGGGGGGAAGTCGTTGCGATTGGCCCAAAGGCGCCGTGGCCGCGCGCGAAAGTCGTAGCTGAAGCCGGTGCGTAGGCGGCCGCCGGCGCCGCCAGCGACGACCACCGGCGTACCGATATTCGTGTGGTGCTGCGCGCCGCCGAGTTCGTTCGACCAGAGCACCGCCGAGCGGTCGAGCAGGGTCTCGCCGGCTGCGCCTTCGATCCCGTCCATCTTGTGCAGCAGCTCCGAAACGCGGCCGGCGATCCACCGGTTGGCTGCGAGCATGCTCGCTTCAGACGCTGCGTCCGTACCGCCGTCGTTGCCGCGATCAAGTCCGTGGCTCCAGCCGTGAAAGTCCGACTGGCTGCTGTCCGATTCATCGTGATCGGGGATCCAGAGCATGCCAACGCGCGTCGCGCCGCACGCGAGGGCCGCGACCATGATGTCGATGTGGTTTCGGTAGACGACGCTGAGCGGCTCGTCCTCCGTGCTGAGCAACCCTGGGTTTGAACACGAGACCACCTGCGTGCGCTCAAGGCGGGCCGAGAGTTCGGACACCAAGTTCGCGTAGTGCTCGAGGCGACTGCGGTCCGCTCCCGAGAGTCGAGGATGGGCGGCCACCCGGCGGTAGTCTTCGAGCACCCGGTCCATGGCGCGAAGGCGTACGCCGTTCCGATCGACGACCGGCTCGCCTTCGGTGAAAACGGTGGACGCCAACGTCGCGTCGCTGCGTTCGTAGGGAAGGGAAACGCTGCCGCTTTCGTCCGTCCACCAGGAGATGTTGCCCAGCGCTTCGCCACGGTAGGCCGGCGCGCTGCGCAGCACGGGCATGGGGGGCGGCGCGTCGCCGTAGAAGCTGCTGCGCTCGAGGAGCGTGTCGAGCGAATACGGAAAAAAGGGCTGCGTGTCGCGCGCGTCGCTACCGCCCGAATGGGTCGAGCCGCTGAAGGGAAAGCAGAGGTTGTGGCCTCCGACGGAGGTCCCGTCGAGCCCCGTGTAGACGTTCATCTTGGCGCGCAGACCGTCGAAGTCGGTGCCGAGCGTGGGCGAGATCGGTCCGCTGATCTCCGTCAGCGGACGGCGCCACATCTGCGGGCCGATTTGCGTCTCGCCGGCCATGTCGACTTCCCAGTTGCGCCGAAAGGTGCCGTAGATGCTCGCCACGCCAACAAAGCAAGGAAGGCTGCCCTCCTGCGCGTCCGCACCCCGCGGCGCGAGACTCGGAAGAAAGGGGAGGGCGAGCACGGCGCCACCGGCACCGCGCAAGAAGTGACGTCGGGAAAAGGCCTTCATGGTTGCGTCTCCAACGCTCGGCCGCGAATCTCGGCGAGCACGCTGGAACGAAACAGCGCGCGCATCGAGAGGCCCTCCAGCGACGCGCTTGTGCGCTGCGAAAGGTCGCAAGCGTCTGCATCCCCCGTGACGCGCCCCTGCGTGTGCACGGTCAAGCGGTCGACGAAGCAATGCTGCACCTGCCGGCTCGCCCCGAGCGCGCGGGACAGCTCCGCGCCCCGGTCGACGGTGACCGTTTCACCGTCGATCGAGAGCTGCGATCCGGCGGGTTCAAAGGGGAACGTGCCTACGATTTCGCCGCCTTCGATGGCAACCTCTTCGCTGCGGTGGCGGCCAAGGGGGTCGAAGTCTTCCAAAGCGAAGGCGATGGGGTTGATACGACCATGGCAGGTCGAACACGGCGAATCGCCTGTCATCGCTTGAATGATGTCGCGCGAGCGCATCGTGGAGCGGTCAAGCTCTTCAAGCTCAGACAGTCGGTTGTTCACCGTGTCGAGATCGGGTGAGGGGAGCTCGTCGCAAAGGTAGCGGCGAAGAACGAAGACTCCGCGCCCGATCGGGGAAGTCGCCAGCGTCGATGCCTGCAGCAGCGCCGGCCGAAGCAAAACGCCGGCCCGTTCAGCACCGGAGCTCCCCGCGCCCGGTCCGAGTCCGTACAGCGCGCGAACGCGGGGGTCGTCAGATGCGACAAGGGGCGAGGTGAAGAGCCGTTCCACATCGGCGTCTTGATCCCAAAAGAGCGTTTCTACGAAGCCGCGAACGTCCTCATACAGGGCGTGTTCCAAGCCGTCCGCGTCGAGGCCGTCGAGCAGCGTGCGATCGCTGCTCACGGCGAGCGCTTCGTCGAGCTCGAGCCATTGCTCAAAGAAGCGCCACACGCTGTCGCGGGCGCGGGGATGGGCGAGCAACGAGTCGAGGGCCGCCTCGAGCTCGGCGTCCGTCTGCAGCGCGTCGGCGGCGGCGAGCTCGAAGAGCTCAGCCGAGGGCATCGTTCGAAGCACGCGGTAGGAGAGACGGTTGGCCACCGCGTAGCTGTCGAGCTGGAGCACCGAGCCGTCCTCGCTCCCGTCGAGTTCGATGTGAAAGAGGAACTCCGGGTTTGAAAGCAGCATCATCCAGAGCAAGCGAAAGCCGTCTCGGGCGTCCGCCTCGGACGCGAACGCGTCTGCGTAGCGATCGAGGCGTATGGCGTCGACGGGCCGACGATGAACGCGCGGCGCCCAGGTTTCGATGAACGCGCGGGCGCAGGTCCGTGCGCCGCTGGCGATGCATGCGGCGCCGTCCACCGCTTCAGCATTCGCCAGAACCGCATCGGCGACGGCTTCACCGATGTCCAACATCGCGCTCACATGCGGCTCCACGTGCACGGCCTGAAAGCCTTCGAGGTCGCCGCCGCCAATGCTCTCACCGGGAAAACGTCGGACGACCGGGTCCACGGCTTCAAAGACGGGCTCGCCAAGGAGATCCTCAAGCGTATTGCGCAGCTCTTCGCTCGTGAGGCGTCGAAGGGGGGAGGGCGGCGTTTCGGCGACGCAGTCGTCGGGGAGCTCGGAAGGCCCCGAAATGATGGGCGGCGCTGGCGGCACGGCGGGCCCGCTGTCGGCGATGTCCCCGGTGCACGCCCAGAGGAAACACGCAGCGACCGCAGTTGCTCGTCCCACCGCCCGAAGACTACCACTTGTAGGAGAGGGTGAAAACGCGAGTCGGCCCAAGTCGACCTATGCGGTGCGGGTTGTCGCCACTTGTGGCACCGAGTGTCTGTTTTGAAATATTCGCGCCCCACTGGAAGCTGCAATGGCCACCCGAGACATGTTCAGCCGACCCCTGTGGCAGAGGTGCGGTGCGAGAATGTAGGCATTTGTGTGAAATGGTATGTCCACACGCACTTCGGTACACCTCGGCACGGTGTTTGCTCCTGGAGTCCTCACAAAGCGCCGAGTGGTCCATTGACCTCAGTTCGGCGCAGGACACGCCATGCGACACAGCCTTTCCCTTCTTGTTCTTCTCCCCCTTCTTCTTCTCACAGCGGGATGCGACCCAACGACGACCGTCGGACCGAGTCCCGACGCTGGGCTCTCGCTCGACAGCGGCATGTTTGTCGAAGAGGGCGCGAGCCTTGCGTTCATTGGGCCCGAGTCGCTCGTGATCGAAGACCGCTCCGAAGCGGAGATCGCCGTTCGCTACGTTTCGGCCGATGGCGAACCGATCGCGGACGGGCGCGTGTCCTTCGAGATCGTCGGTGAGGCGGGCGGCGCACGTATGTCGGAGCGAAACGTCTTCACAAACGCCCAGGGCGTGGCGGAAGTGACGATTCGTTCGGATGCGGCCGCGTCCTTTCGCGTTCAGGCGGCGGCCATGGGTGCGGAAGGCGATGAGCTTGCGGTGGCCGTTGAAGCGCTGGTCGACGTCAACCTTCAGGTAACGCCCGATTACTCCGGAACGCGTCGCGTCGCGGACATTGAGGTGGGGATCTTCAGCGATGCGCCCTGCGCGGACCTCTCGACGGTCATGCCGACGCCGGAGATGGTGCACCGGACGCGAGCGGGCGACTCGGTGCTCTTCACCGACCTCGGAGCCTTGACGCGCATAAGCGTCTTTGCCCTTGGTTACACCAGCGACGACGCCGTCGCGGCGTTTCGATGCAAGGACGTGGACGTGTCCGCCGGTGAAGTGGAGATGGAACTGCAGGATGTTCTTCGCACCGAAGGCGGCTCCTTCGACATGAACGAGACCTTCGACGTGACCGAAGCCAACGGAACGCTCGACTTCCTCCTGGGCGCCGCCGATGGGCTCGCGACGGATCCGGCAGATTGGCTTATCGACCTGGCCCTCGAGTCGGGCCGGCTTTCCGGCTTCGTCGAGACCGCCCTTCGCGCCAGTCGCTCGCTCATCGGCGGCTTCATCAACCATGCGATTCGTTCGCAGAACGGCCCCGCGTACGTGGACGACCTGCTCGATGCAGCCTCCGGCGTGGAGGGCGTGTTCGCCGAAATGACGCTGGTTGGAACGCTCACCGTTCGGGAGCCGGACGAGTTCGGAAACGCGCTCGCCATCCATCGCCTTCACGAAGTGCGCGTACCCGTCGACGGTGAACTCGTTTCCCGGCCGCTCTCTGACCAAAGCGTCGACGATGTCGCGGTGGTTTTTGGCGACGTGGAGCAAACCATCGCCGCCCACACCTTCGACAATGTGCCCCTCGGAGAGGTGGTGACGCTCACGCTCAACGAGGTCGTACTCCCGCGCTTTCCCGGTTCGCCGCGCAGCATGACGGAGATGATCGATGGCCTGATCGACTGCCGCGGACTGGCGGAGAATCTCGACGGAGTGGCCGGTGCGGCCGACGCGCTGCTCGTGACGGCAGCCGAACTCGCCTGTGAGGCGGGCATCAACTATGCGGGCCAGCGCATCGAAGACGAGCTGGGCGCGCTCTTTGACTACAACCGCCTGACCCTCTCCGGCGCCGGTCGTAGTACGGATGGCGACGCGGACTTCCTCGCGGACGCCTACGAGGGCACGGCGGACGCGATTTGGTCGAGCGCGAGCGACGAACTCAGCTTCCGCGGATCGCTCGCCGGCGAATGGCAAGGCGGTCCGCCGAATCGCTTGGTCGATCGTGTCGCCGAGCGCTTCTCGACGTTTCGCTAGGTCGACGTTGGCCCGAACTCAGGTGCCGCATCGACCAGGGTCGAGGCTGCACCCGCAACGCACAGTGGCTTGAAGCGGTACGTCGCGGGCGCCCAGGCCGTCAAGAAGGGCTCGGCCCTTGCCGACCGGCAGGGCCGGGGTAAGGTCCGGCCATGGGGTTTCTGGACTTCTTTGGGCGAAAGAACAGCGCGGGCGCGCTAGCCAAGCACGCGAAGCGCGCAGCCGACAAGCGCGCGCAAAATCCTGACCGTTGGGCGTCGATTCTCGCCCTCGGCGAAATCAAAACGCCGGAGTCCGCCGCGGCCCTGCTTCAGCGCTTCACGATTCGCATCGATCCCAGCATCACGGACCAGGAGGAAAAGAACCTGGCGATGAACGGGATCCTCGCCGTCGGCGAAGGCGCCGTGGAGCCGATTCGCTCGTTCCTCAAGGCAGGCCATTCGATCGCATGGCCCATCAAGATGCTCGAAAAGATCGTCGACACGGACGCCTTGGTGACGATCCTCCTCGAGCTTCTCGAAGGCATGCACACCGACTACGAGCGCGACCCGTCTCGCAAGGTTGATCTGATTGCCCAGCTTGAAGAACGACGGGATCCTCGCATCGCCGACGCCGTTGCGCGTTTCCTCGAAGATGTGAACGAAACAGTGCGCTTTCACGCCGCCGCGACGCTACTGGCGCAAGAGGACTGCGACGCCCATCGCGAAGCCTGCATGAAGCTCCTAGCCGAGGATGAAAGCGTGCGCGTGCGCGTCAGCGTCCTGGACGGCTTCATCGCGCGCGGCTGGGGCCTCGGGCCGACGAGCGGTGAACTGCAGAGCCGTTTGCCGCCCGGCTACAAGGCGAACGAAGAACGCGTCGAGCGCGTTCGCTAGGGGCGGCGCGAGCCTGCACCACGGCGGGGAAAAGCCGCCTGCATCACCCAACCTTGCGTCCTTTTGCGGGCGTGGCGCGACGCGCGTACTGGCGCGCCGCATGCAAAGGACGACGCGATGAGCATCAAAGCCTTTATCAATGCGCTTCCCGACGAACGTCGCGGGCCCTACACGAAACTCTGGAATGCGATCAAGAAGGCCGCGCCGAAGGGCTTCAAAGCGCAGATGCAATACGGTATGCCGAGCCTCGTCGTGCCGCACGCGCGCTTTCCCGACGGCTACCACTGCACGCCTAGCGAACCTCTGCCCTTCATTGGCCTTTCGAACACGAAGGGACACATCGGTCTTCACCACTTTGGCCTCTACGTATCGGATGAGCTTAAGGGATGGTTCGAAGAGGCCTACGCCGAGCGCGTGCCGACCAAGCTGAAGATGGGCAAGAGCTGCGTTCGCTTCACAAACCCCGCGAAGATTCCAACGGACCTCATTGCGGAGCTCTGCGGCAGGATGAGCGTCGATGAATGGGTTGAGGTGTACGTGGCGAGTCGCCCCTAGCGGGCGAATGAGCTCTACTCCTGTGGTCAGGTCTCTAGTCCACGAACAAGCGACCTTTTTCAAAGGTCCGCTTGTTCTTGGGCTAGGCACGGTGAAGCCGTGCACGTTTGGGGTGAAGTCATCTCGAACCTAGTTCGAGTGACGAGGGGCCCTTGTGAAGGGCCCCTCATGAGAAACGCTAGACCTCAATCAAGCGAACCTCGCTTGCTTGAGGTCTAGACCGCCGAAGCCGCCTTGATAGCCCCTGCCTCGGCGAAGCCGAATGCCCCTGCGCAAACGGCTACGTCAGCGCGCGTTGGACGTACGAGGCAATTCGCCGACGGGCGCGGGCACGAAGAAGGATACGCGGGGACGAGCGCGGGCAGGTAGGCACGCGGGCACGGGCACGGGCACGGGCACGGGCACGCCCATTCGTCTTTGCCGAATGGGTTGGGCGCAATGCCCGGTAGCCGTCCCGTGGCCCGGCTGCTAGTTGGCAACTATGACTTCCTCCCGGGCGATTCGGCAGACCTTCACGCGCTATTTCGAAAGCAAGGGCCACACGCATGTCGCAAGCGGACCGCTGCTTCCGCCGAACGACGACACGCTCATGTTTGCCAACGCGGGCATGGTGCAGTTCAAGGACGTGTTCACGGGCCGCGACGAGCGTCCCTACGCGCGGGCGACGACCTCCCAGAAGTGCATTCGCATCTCCGGCAAGCACAATGACCTGGAGAACGTCGGCGTCACGGCGCGCCATCACACCTTCTTCGAGATGCTCGGCAACTTCTCCTTCGGTGACTACTTCAAGGAGGACGCGATTCGCTTCGGCTGGGAGCTGCTCACGCAAGAGCTCGGCTTCGACAAGGAACGCATGGTCGTCACCATCTTCGCTGGCGCCGAAGGCTACGGCGAAGCGGACGAAGAAGCCGGCCAGATGTGGAAGGAGCTCACGGGCTTTCCGGACGAGCGCATCATTCGCTGCGGTCCGAAGGATAACTTCTGGCAGATGGGCGACACGGGCCCCTGCGGGCCTTGCTCGGAGATTCACTACTCGCTCGGTACAGACACGGTCGACCCCAGCACCTTTGAAGAAGAGCCGACGCCCGAAGGCGTCGGGTGGTTCGAACTTTGGAACCTGGTCTTCATGCAGTTCGACCGGCAGGCCGACGGCACGCTCAAGCCGCTGCCGAAGCCAAGTGTGGATACGGGCGCGGGCCTCGAACGCCTCGCCGTCGTCGCCCAAGGAAAGCTCAGCAACTATGAAACGGACCTGCTCGAGCCGCTTGTCATGCAGGCCTCGGAAATCGCCGGCAAGAATTACACCTTCAGCCAGGCGCCCGACGACGTTTCGATGCGCGTCATTGCCGACCACGCGCGCACCACGGCCTTTCTCATCAGCGAAGGCGTCTTTCCCGACAAGGACAAGGCCCCCTACGTGCTGCGCCGCGTGATGCGCCGCGCCATCCGCCACGGCCACCGCCTCGGCATTCGCGAGCCCTTCCTGCACGAGGTCGCCCTGCGCGTCGTCGAAGAGATGGGACCCGACTACCCCCAGCTCGTCGAACGCCGCGACCTCATCGCCGACATCACGCGCTCGGAAGAAGAACGCTTTCGCCGCACCCTCGACCGCGGCCTTCACCTGCTCAAGGAAAACGAGCGCTGGGAAGGCGAAGGCAAAGGCCGAAAGCTGCCCGGTGACGTCGCCTTCAAGCTCTACGATACCTACGGCTTTCCCCTCGACCTGCAGCGGGTCATCGGCGAGGAAGACGGCTTCGTCATTGACCAGACCGGCTTCGATGCTGCCCTGGCGGAAGCCAAGGTGCGCAGCCAAGGCAGCAAGGTCGGTACGTCTGCCGTTGCCGACGTCTACTTCCCAATCCTCAACGGCATGGACGAAGCCGTGCGCTTCGAGGGCTACGAAGCGCAGGAGCTCACGGCGAAGGTCGTCGCGATCGTGCAGAACGACGCGAGCGTGGAAAGCGCGAGCGAAGGCCAGGTCGAGCTCGTCACGGACGCGACGCCGTTTTACGGCGAAAAGGGCGGCCAGGTAGGCGACCGCGGCGCCGTCGCCATCGACGGCGGTGAAATCGTGATCGGCGATACGCAGATCCCCGTCGAAGGGCTCGTCGTGCACCGCGGCGAAGTTCGCTGCGGGACGGTGCGCGTCGGCGACGAAGTCACGCTCCGTGTGGACAACACGCTGCGCCGCCGCACCCGCGCCAACCACAGCGCCACCCACCTCCTGCACTGGGCGCTTCGCGAAGTGCTCGGCAACACCGTGACGCAGAAGGGCTCGCTCGTCGGCCCGGACCGCCTCCGCTTTGACTACAGCGGCACGCGCCCACTGGCGCTCGAAGAGCTTCGCCAGGTCGAAGACCGGGTGAACGAAGCGATCCTCGCGAACACACCCATCGACACGGAGGTGCTTCCCATGGACGATGCCAAGGAGCGCGGCGCCATCGGCATCTTCGAAGAGAAGTACGGCGACGTCGTGCGCATGCTTCGCATCGGCCCGAGCCTGGAACTCTGCGGCGGCACCCATGCCTTTGCCACCGGCGATATCGGCGTGTTTTCCATCTTGAGCGAAGGTGGCCTCGCCGCCGGCGTGCGCCGCATCGAAGCGGCCACGGGCGCGCGCGCCGTCGCCGCCTACCGGCAGGCCCAAGACACGCTCGAAGCGACGGCTGTCGCTCTCAAGGCGGGCGCCGCAGAAGCGCCGCAAAAGGCCGAGCGCTTGCTCGAAGAGCGCCGCGCCCAGTCGAAAGAGATCGAGCGGCTGCAGAAGGCCCTCGTCAGCGGCGACGGCGGCAAGGACTTGAGCGCCGACGCGCGCGCCTTCGACGGAGGCAAAGCGCTCGGGGTTACCGTGCCGGCCATGGATGGCAAGGCCCTTCGCGAACTCGCCGACCAGCTTCGCGACAAGCTCGCGCCCGCCGTCGTGCTGCTCGGCGCGCCCACGCCCAAGGGCGACAAGGCTTTGTTGGCGTGCAGCGTGTCCAAGGAACTGACGAAGCGCTTCAAGGCCGGCGACATCGTGCGCGCTGCCGCTGCCGCCGTGGGCGGCAAGGGCGGCGGGCGACCGGACTTTGCCCAGGCCGGTGGACCAAACGTCGACGGACTGCCCGACGCCGTTGCATTCGTCTACAGCTCCGTCGGCGCATGAGTCTTCGCGCCCGTGCGATCGAGGCGTACCTGAACGCCCAGCCCCTCAACCATCGCTGGCACCGCCTTCGCCGGCGGGCGGCGCGGCGGCCGCGCGTGGTGCGCTTCTACCACCAGGTCGACGATCCGCAGAGCCAGCTGCTGCTGCGCGCCCTGCAGCGGCTGCGCATCGAAGGCGTGGCCGTCACCTCCAGTCGAAAGTCCGCGCCTGCGGCCTCATCGGCGCTGCACGTGCAGCTGATCGCCGTGCCCGAACCGGCAGCGGAAGTTGATCCCGAACCGGAGCTGCGCGCCAACTACCGATGGCGGGACGGTGCACGCATGGCCGAGGCCTTTGACTTGCCCCTTCCGTCCGGCAAACGGGAGCGCACGCCGGACCGCCTCCGCCGCGCGTACGCGGTGCTGCTCGGCGGCGAAAGCGACGATGCCCTCGCGATGGCGGGCGACGTCGGTGACGCGCTCCTTGGCGAAGCGTCCCTGACCGACTGCGTGAGCCGCTACGGCGCCGCGCCGGGCCACGCAATTCGGCCGGCGCTCGAGGCGAACTACACGAGTCTGCGCCAAGCCGGACACTACGAGGGTGGCACGCTGCATTTCGAGGGCGACTGGTACCCTGGCGTGGGACGACTCGCGTTTCTGCTCGAGCGCCTCACGGCCGAAGGACTGCGGGTTGAAAGCCCGACCTACCGCATCGAAGCGCAGCCCTCGAAGCTGCGCGGCGGCCTGCGCGTCTACTTCTCCTTTCGCAGTCCCTACTCCTACCTCGCCATCGACCAACTCGTGGACGCACCGCTCCGTCCGGCCCTTCGCCCCGTGTTGCCGATGGTCATGCGCGGCCTTCAGGTGCCCGCCGCCAAAGCCCGCTTCTTGGCGAAGGACGCGGCCCGTGAAGCAAAGCGCCTTTCGATCCCCTTCGGACGCATCGCCGACCCGCTGGGCGAAGGCGTCGAGCGTGCCCTCGCCGTGTTCTTTGCCGCCGAATCGATCGGAAGCGAGTGGCGCTTCGCCCATGCGGCGATGCGCGCCATTTGGTCCGAAGGCCGCGAGCTTAGCGGCGACGCCCTCTACGCTATCGCGGACGTTGCCGACCTAAGCCGCGCCCAGGTCGATGCGTCCCTCGCCGACGACACGTGGCGCAACCGCGTCGAAGCCCACCGCTCCGAGCTGCGTGCCGCCGGCCTCTACGGCGTGCCTTCCTTTCTGGGACCGAACGTTGCCCTGTGGGGCCAAGACCGCATCGGCTGGATTTAGATCGGCGGCGGCGGACGGGATGATCCCCAGGGTTTTGCGCGATCTCACGCGATACGCGCTCGGATTCACGGCCCTCGCCGCCGTCTCGTTCTTGTGAAATCGGCCAAGGTCTGTGAACCTGCCGCCGATGACCCTCGAGGAGATCGATGCGCAGCTCGCGGCGCTTGCTGAAGGGGTCGAGCTTCGTGAAGAGCTCAAACAAGGCAGCCTTGAGGAGGTCGACGCCTGGCTCACAGAGCTGAGCGAAGGCGTCAGCGAAGTAAAGGCCGAGGCGCTGGGGGCGGAAACGCCGGCGCAGGACGCGGCCGGAGCCGAAGCACCAATAGACGCAGCGAGCGACGACCCCGAAGCCGGCGCAGCCTCCGTCGAAGCCGCCCCGGTCGAGGAAGCCATCGAAGTCGACGTGGAGGACGCCGAAGCAGAAGAAACGTCCGACGACGCCGCGTTCGAAGACATTCCGGTCGATATCGGTACGGACGAGATCGAAACGATTGGCGAGGCCACGGAGGACGCGCCGGGCGCAGCTGAAAACCTGCAGGCAGCGCTTACGCCCAGCGACATGGCGGAGCTTGCCGCCCTCAACATCGGCCGTGGGCCTGAACCGCAGGCCGCCCCGGAATCCGAGAATGAAGACCTCATTGTCACACGCGAGGTGGGTCTCGACGAGTTCGACGACGACGAGGAAGAATCGACAGCGCTCTTCACTACCGAGGACCTCGAAGCGATTCGAGCCTCCGTGGCGCCCCCGGCCGCCGACGACAGCGTGGAGCTCGAGATCGACATGGACGACCTCGTGGAGATCGACATGGACGACCTGGAGATCGTCGAAGAAGACGCGGAAGGCGACGCGGGTACGGAAGGCGAAGAAGGCGAAGGCGGCGAGAAGAAGGGCTTCTTCAAAAAGATCTTCGGCTAGGGAATCTGTGGCGCGCAGTCGCTACGCATACAGCTGAGCTAATGGCCGCCACACCTTCCTTGGGACGCACGTTTTGCCTTCGGCGAACTGTGAAGCGTGCGAACCCCGGTGAGGGCGCGCTGGCATCGCCGAGCGAGTCGAAGCGCACGCCCGAAAGAAAGCGGCCAACCTCCCGGAGGAAGTCGACCGCCGTCATTCCATGCACTCTTCGTGTCCGCCCCGCGCGCTACGCTTGGGTTTACCTGAGCTTCGCTAAGCGAAGATACTGCCCGCAGCGTCGCCTCAGAAGTAGAAGTGGGCGCCGAGGCTGACGAGCGCACCCGCGGAGGTGTCCGTCGTCTCGCCGGTGGTGGCATTTACGAACTCCGGCGCGTCGAACTCGTTGTCGATTCGAGTGCGAATGAAGCCGCGAATGTCGGCGCTCACGGCGAAGTGACGGTTCAAGCGGTACTCCATGCCGAGACCGATCTGACCGCCGAAGTAGCGGAACTCGCGAATCGTGCCGGGACCGAACACGGGGTCGAAACCTTCAGCTCGAGCCCAGCTGAAATGGCTACCGATGAGCGCGTAGGCTTGAAAGCGACTCGCCCGTGGGAAGTGAAACATAAAGTCGAAGGAGACGGGCACCTCGACGCGGTCACGGTCGTAGTAGTCGGACCCTCCGAAGGCACCGATGCTGAGCTCGACGCCAAAGATGCGACTCGGCCGAAAGCGGAGACCAGCCGTAAGACCGCCCATGCGAACGTCTTCGGCGAGCAGCGAACCGATGCGCGCCGTCAGGCCGAGCTTCGGGGCGCGTCGACCGGTGACCCGCACGTTCGTGTCCTGCTCGATGATGACGACCTGCTCCTGGACGGGCTGGGGCGGAGGCGGCTGCACGACCACGACCTGCTGGGGCGGCGGCGCGGGCGGCGCCGGCTGAACGACAAGCACGCGACCACGGGGCGGCGGCGGAGGCGGCGCTTGAACCTGGACCACTTGGGCACGTCGTCGCGGACGACGGCCAATCGAGACGGAAGCGGAGGCGGAGACGCTGACGTCTGCGCAGACCGTCGCGCCGTTCGCGCATTGGGCGGAAGCGGTGCTTGGCGCGATCGCGGGGAGGGCCAACGCGGCGGCGAGAAGGGCAAGAATGGAGGGTTTCGGCATGGTCGCTCCTGAGGGCATGGTAGCTGAGCTCTGCAAACTAAGTGCCATCAATGATCCACGAAAAACCCCGCACATCGACGGGAGACGATGGGCCGATTTCCCGCGATCGCGCACACCCGCCCGCGACGCCGTGAAGGCTTGTTCACGGGCTGCCAAGCAGGATCACCGCCCGGTTGTCGTCGCGCACGGGGTCGGGGATCCAGTGGTCCGGGTCAAGCACGAAGGCGCGAGCACTCGGCGGGCACGGACCCTCAAGCGTCTGTTCGCCCGGACGAAGCGTGGCTGCCCCCGACGCCAGGGCTGAACCCTCGCCATCGCTCAGCTGCCAATCGACGTCGACCGCACGGCCATCGGCGGGACCGCTCAAATGCACGCGCGCCACAAAGCGTTCGCCACGCCGCTGGACCTGAACGACCCGCAGGGCTTCGGTGCGGTAGGGGCGGAAGACCGCGTCCACTCGGTCGTCGTCGAAGACTTGGTCGAGCGCCTGCTGGAGGTCGAGGGCCCGCGCGTAGGGCGGTCCGCGACGCGCAAAGCGGCGCACGAAGGCCACCAGCGCATCGGCGAA
>JBCCRV010000050.1:0-18804 GCA_039201085.1 Myxococcota bacterium
GAAGGCGCAGTGAATGAAGTGCAGAAAGCGCGGGAAGTACTCGTGCTGGGCGTGGTCCTCGTGCCCTAAGCGAATCTTGAGCTCGGTTTGAAAGGTCGACATGCCACGATGCTAGCTTGCTTCGCCGACACCAGGGGCCGCGACGTCGGCCGCACTCGGCGATGGCCTATGGGCAGAATGCGTCCGCCGTAAACGTCCCGCCGCGTGCCGAACAAGTCGCCGCTCGGAGGTTGTCGCATTCGGCCGGAAGTTCGCACCGCCCGCACATCTCCCCCGGGAAATGCGTTTCACGAGTTCCCGTGCAGTCGCCCGCCGTTCGATCGAAGCAGGCGTCGCTTGCTTCGCAGGCGCCGCACGCGCCCGCCTGCCCCGGAATGCCCTCGTCCGCCACGCACGCGTTGCGCTCAACGCCCTCACTGCAGCGGCCATCTTTGTAACAAGGGCCAAGGTTCTCGCAGACGCCGGGTCCACACGTTGCCGTTCCAATGGGCGTGCCTCCTCCGGCTTCACACGCCGCGACACTGGCCACGCTGCACGCGGTCCCCATGCAGCACCCGAGAACGCGCGAATCGTCACCGCAGGTCACCGGAAGAGCATCTTGGTAGGGCTGCAGCCAGTCGGGGATTCGCGCTAGCGGCGCGCCCTGCACGCCTTGGTTCCAAATCGTGCAAATGGACGTTCGGCATGCATCGTACGGGGCCGTTTGTTCGGGCCCCACCCGTAGACCGCAAACCCCACGCATATTGCCGGTCATATCCGTCTCCACACCGTAGAACTCGGTATCCGAGAAGCGCGTCAGATCCAGCCTCGCCGGTCGCCCTCCGTCCCCCGGGGACGCCGAAGCCTCGGGGCACGAGGTGTAGGCGAGGCTGGTCAATCGCCGGTCCACGCTCCCGCAAGGATCGCCGCCCCGGCGTCCGTCGTCTCGAGCACGGGGCGATTGTCCTGACGGGTCACGGCGCCATCCGGATGAAACAGGTACGTTCGAGAAACGCCGAAGCGTGGCCCCAGCGCGCACTCACGTTGAAGTTCGACTTGGTTCAACGTGCCGCCGGTGGTGAACCAAAAGCTCCAGCGGCCCGCGAATCCGCCGCAGCTTGCATCGGCGCAGACGTCGAGCGCATCGACGCTTCCGCCGCGCTCGATGCAGGTGGAAGGAACGAGATCCTCGCAGCCGCCCCCTGGAAGGCAGCACCCCGTCGCCGTTTCTGAGCACGCATCCACGCAGGACTGACCCTCAAAGAACGTGCCGTCTTCGCGCGCCCCGCAGCTCTCCTGCTCGTCGGCTTCAACGCACCCGGTCGGCGTGCAGCAGGCGCCGGGCTGCGGACCGCAGGCGGCCGCGTCGCACCCGTTGATAGGATCACTCGTGCCGCCAAAGCGCCTGCAGGCAGATGGGATCGCGTCCAGGCATCCGCCCTCCGGCAAGCAGCAGCCCGTCGCGATCTCATCGCAGCCGCTGACTTCTGCACACGAGCTGGTAGGAAAGAACTGTTCATCGGGATTCGGGCAGCGAGTTCGAACGACGGCATTCATGCACCCGAAGTCCGTGCAGCACGCGCCGAACGACTCCGCGCAGCCGGATTCCAGGCAATAGGGGGTGTCCTGGGGCGTGCCTTCGCATTCGCTGGGGGGCACGAGCGTGCAAGCGCCGTCCTCCGCGCAGCAGGCGCGGACATTTGGGCAATCGGTTTCGCTGCAGGCCAGCCCGGCGGAGAAGATCGCATCGAGGGGGCATTCGGACTCTTCCCCTGAGGTGCACCGGCCGTCGCTGCGGCAGCACGCGCCGCGCGTTTCGCACGTGACCTCTCCGCACACATTCGGCACCGGCGTACCGCGCGCGTTGAAGCATGCCTGGCCGTCCGGTGGGGTGGGAACGCAGATCCCGTCTGGCAAGCAGCACGAACTGGGGCACGTGTCCGGCTGACAGGTATTGCCCGGCGCTCGCGTACCGCTTTCGTCGCACACGTCTTCAGGCACGTTATTGCAGCCGAACCGCGTGCAGCATGCGACCCAAGGTCCGGTGTCCGTGGGTTCGCACTCGGCCTCGCATGCGGCGTAGGTCGTAAAAAATTCGCCGTCGCATGCTTCGTCGGTCACGGCGGTACAGAAACCGCCGCGAGTGCAGCATCCACCCATAAAGGATTCGCAGAGCTCCGGCTCGCAGCTGCGACTCTGAAAGAAGCGCGCGGTGCCGGTGCACTGCCGGGACTCGACGTCATCCCTGCAAGCACCCGAGTCCAGGCAGCAAGCGCCCGTGCACGCGGAGCACGAGACCAGCCCATCGCGAATCGAGTCCCCTCCCCGCTCCTCGCATTCCTCCAAGGTCCGCTCTTCGCATCCGTCGGTCGAGCAGCACGGCACGCGCTCACCGCACTGCGCGGGAATAGAGACACGCGCGAACTCCACGCCCGCCGATGCATCGATGCCCAAAAAGCGCGCCAGCGCTTCGGCCTCTTCGTCCAACGGGCGCGCTCCGTCGACCGTAAACGCGACGAAGACCTCGTACCGAGAGCGCGGTGCGTCCCCTTCGTTGCAGATATACCGGCACTCGCCCAACAGGTCGCGCGGCGGCGGCCAGTCCACGTCTACGTTGGATTCACCGAGACGATCGCGCAGCGTACCGCGCAGCACATCACCGCCAATGTCTCCCGAGGCCGGACAATCGATGCGAAGGGGCACCGCAATCGGACCGTTTGGGCGCCTCGCGTTGGAAAATCGGTAGGACGCGGTGAACGGTCCCGATCCCAAGGGCGAAGGGCGATGCTGCAGTCCCAACCGGACGCCAGCCGCACCCCGATAGAACACCCAGCTAAAGTGCGAGATCGACCCCTCGAGCACGGTGTCGTCTCGATCG
This sequence comes from Myxococcota bacterium, assembly GCA_039201085.1. Lineage (GTDB taxonomy): Bacteria > Myxococcota_A > Polyangia > Polyangiales > Houyiibacteriaceae > JBCCRV01. The sequence goes on from JBCCRV010000050.1 coordinate 2,858, forward strand.
ATGGTCAAGCGCTGAACGGAATCGGTTTCGCCCACCGGCGCACCCACCACCTCGAGGCCGTTGCGCTCGTCAAAGGTGAAGGCCGTGATCAACGGGATGCCCTCGTCGTCTGCAACGACGCGGCGCTGTCGCCACGCAAGCCCCACGGGCATCCGAAAGCGTAGCCCATCAGGCAGAAGCTCGTACACGCGCTCCGCCAGACCGCGGATTCGCGCCGGCGCCTCATCAGGGTTGACGGGACGGATCGAGATCGTCGTGTCTTCCTCCAACGCGTTCGGCGGTACGTTGAGCTCAAGCAGGCCGTCCGCGCTGACGGCAACGCCACCTTCGCGTGCAACGATTCGTGTCACGCCCGCCATCGACGTGCCCCCGTCCACTGACGCGTCCCCCTCTCCGCCGGAATCAGCGCTGCATGCCGCGATCAGCACCGTCATGCTCAGCGTGCAAACCGAGCGGCCGACGTGTGGCCTCGTGAGTACCTCGAGCATCGAACCCTCCACGCGCCTAACGTAGGGAGCCGGAGCAGAGGCGGTCGTCCACAAATTTGTGGACGTGATGCGGAATTCGCTGCGCTACCCTCACCACGGGATGCGGCTATGAGTGTTTCCGATCCGATGCTCGGCGCCATCGAGCTAATCTACGCCAGCGCGTTGGGCGAGGTGCCCTGGGAACGCAGCCTACGGGCCGTCGGCGGCGTGTTTCACGGCCGCGGAGTGACCCTGGAATCCCATGCGCGCCGTGCTCAGGCGATGACCTTCTTTGACCACGCGGACGTCCCCGCGTCGGGCGCCGCCGCGTACGAGGCGCACTTCTACAGCGTCTGCCCGCGCGTTGCACCGCACTTTCGACTGCCCGCTGGCGCCGTTGCCCATGACGAGAGCATTCTCAGCGCTGAGGAGATTCACGACTCGGAGTTCTACATCGACTTCCTGCGTCCGGCGGGGCTGAAGTACTTCGTTTCCGGGCTCCTGTTCAACGACGGCCTCCGCCATGGCGTCCTCTCCGTCCAACTTCCCAAGGACCGCGGGGCGGTCACCGATGATGAGATCGCGCGTATGGGCTCCCTCATTCCTCATCTGCAGCGCGCCCTGAAGCTCCACGACCTGCTCGCCAGCCCCGAACAACCCGCGCTCGAGGCGCTCGAACTGAACGTGCTCTTCTTCGACCGCACGGGCCGAATCGTGTCCATGACGCGCGGCGCCGACGCGCTGCTTAGTTCCGTTTCCGGACTGAGCGTCCGGGGCGGTCTCTGGGCTCGAGACACAAACGAAAATGCCGTCTTAGACAGGCTGGTCAAGGATACGGCAACGCGCCGAACGGGTGGCGGCGCACTGCGACTAACGTTCTCGTGCCAACGTGCGCTTGTCCTGCACGTCTGCCCCATCGCACGCTATGAAGCCGCCCGCCGCTTCGAGGTTCGACCCAGTGCTGTTGGCATGGTCCTCGTACTCGACCCCTCGTCACGTGGAGCGCCTACACACGTGCTCGAGAACCTGTATGGGCTCACGCCTGCCGAAGCGCGCGTTGCGAGCGCCTTGTGCCGCGGGCTGTCGCCGGGCGAGTACGCCGAGGCGCACGGCTTGGAGATCTCGACGGTTCGCACGCACGTGCTCCGCATTCGATCGAAGACACGCACGTCCAGCATTGGCCATCTGACCAGCCTACTCCTCCGTGAACTTTGGCTCGTGAACAGCTAACGGAACCCGAACGACTTGGCTCGGCAGAATCCGTTCTCCGTAGACGAGCTCGCCTCAGCGGGTCTAAGCGCGTTCCCACCGAAAGGGACGTAGGGCCGGCAGGACGGATTCGGCGCGTCTTTAGCGCTGCTGAATCGCATCGCACGTCCCAACGAAGGGAAGGCCACGTGCGTTCCAGGCGTAGGTGATCAGACCCACGTACACCGTCGGCCCGAAGGCTGGCGCGACGCCCGGCGCCGCGCCCGTACCGCGGTAAAGGCGCCACCGATCGGGCCTGCTTCGATAGTCGAGATTCGGAGGCTGCCAATAGGCCGTGAGCGTTCGGTCCGCCATGCCCACGATTCGAACGTCGCCTCGCCCCGCGGGCAGCACGTTCGCTCCGTCATCGTTGTACTTCGACACGCCATCGACGGTGTTCTTGCCCTCAACGGTGAAGTGCGTGTCGCCTCGGTGCCCCACCACAAAGTGGGAGGCGTTCGCCGATGCGAGCTCGATGACGTGAACCTGAAGCCCCGCAAACGTGTAGGTGCTTCCCTTCGGCGTTGGCGCACGCTGCGAATCGTCCGCGCGCCCAATGCCGACGTTGCGCGCGATCACTTCAAAGGGAAACGCGACTTCCTTCGCGTCGAGCCGTCCTTGACCGCCGTCGAAGTGAAGGGTCACGTTGCCGGTGTTGTCCACGAGGTGGGCGCGGTAGCGGCCGCCCTTCCGATGAACGTCCGGCAGCGCGCCCGCGTTGTTCGTCACGTAGCCGAGAAGCGGCCCGTCGCCCGCGAAGTCGTCGTTCAAAGGCCCGGCCCACTCGCGCCCCTCCAACGGGCCCACGTTCGCCGCATCCACGTCCATGTCTCCCATGGACGCAATCGTAGGGTCCACAGCGGTCGCGTCGACGCCGATTCTTGTGAGGCTAGGGACAGAAGCCGGCGGGGCCGTCGTCCAGGGCGACGCATTCGACGCCCCCGCAGCGAGCGTCCCCGACCTCGCACGCCAGGCGGCATACGCCCGGCTCACCGCTGGCGCCCAAGATGCACACCGCACCGAGCTCGCATTCACCCCCGTCCGTACAGCGACCGCCCACCTCGACGTCGCCTCCGAGATAGCAGATGTGTTCGTCGGGAACGCCCTCGCTTCCGGCGACCAGAATGCAAACTTCGCCGCTTTCACAGAGCCGAGCGCCAGTCTCGCAGCGCAGGCTGCAGCGTGAATCGGCGTCACGCGCACCGAAGCAGCGCGCGTTTTCGTCGCAGTCCGTGGACGAGCGGCACGAACCACCGAGGTCACCGAACGTGCTCTCGTTCCCGCAGCCGACGAGCAGCAAGACCGCGAAGACCAGGACGCGCACGCTCACTCGGCGGTTTCCTCCACTTCGTCAGAGCCGGCCGCTTCGTCCTCCTCCGCGGGCTCTTCGGCGTCGTCGTCGTTCGCCTCATCCGCGTCACCGAACGGATCGTCGTTCGCCTCCAACATGTCGTTCAGCTGCTCGGCCATCTCATCGGCGGCGGCCTGCTGCTCCGCAGCAATGGCTTCCCGCTCCTCCTCACTGGGTCCACAGGCAAGGCAAAAGAAGACAAGGACAAGCGCGCGCATGGCCGAACCATGGCGAGCCCGGCTGCCGCTCGCAAGGCCCCGAGTTCAAATCAGGTGGCGCTCGCTGGGGCCGGCGCGGGCGGCGCCTCGGGCAGCTCGCGCAATCGCACCGTAACCCGGTCGCGACGGCGCACATTGTCCATGTAGATGTACGCCGCACGGGCACCGCTGCCCTCAAGGCGCTCCAACACCTGACGAAGCCGACGCAGCTTCGAGCGATACGGCGCTCGGCCGAGCCGTACGGTCATACCGTCACCGCCCGTCAGCAGCGTCACGCCACCGTCATCTTCGGTGTGAATCTCGTCGATGGCCTCACGACGGTCGAGGCCCGACGCTTCGTACTCGCCCAGCAGCGTGACAACATCGAGCAGCACGCCTTCGCGAATGCGCGCGGGTGAAAGACCCGTGAGCACAGGCAGGTCCACCGGGTCGCCCTGTTCGACCTCCTTAAATACATCCCCTTCGTCCGACACGAGGTAAGCCCCTGCTTCCGTCGCGAGCGCCACGACGGGCAAGTGCTCGACGAGCTCGATCGAGAAGCGCCCCGGCAAGCGGCGCTCTACGCTCGCTCGGGCGATCCAGGGGTGGCGTTCGAGCCGCGCCTTTACCTCGCCCGCCGTGTGCTCAAAAACATTTGCTCCGAGCGTCAAACCCGCGGCGGCGCACACGTCCGCGTCTTCGAGACGAACGGTTCCGCGAACTTCCAAGGTGGTGATCGCAAAGTACTCGGCACTTCGAACATAGCCGTCAAGCAGGCGGTAGGTCGCAACCCCACCGCACAGGAGCGCGAGCGCTACGCAGGCCTTTGCGGCGAACACGAGCGGTCCTCGAACCCGCTTCCATAGGCGCTCTCGCCATGCGGCTACGCGGGTTCGCAGCCCGGGTCTTGGCGGCGAGTCGATCCGTTCATCGCGCTTATAGCTCGCCGGCTGCGGCGCACGGCGACGATTCGGCGGCGGCGCCGCCGCACGGTTCGTCGGCAGGTTAGGCGTCGCGGGCCGCGCGCGCCGCGGTCGGCGCGTGGCACGCTTTCGAGGCACACCGTCTTCGGCCGCCAGCTTCGGCGCGCGCCTCAACGCGCACCCAGCGCGGCGATAAGTTCGCCGCCCGTCTTCGTGATGTCGCCTGCCCCGAGCGTGATCACCACATCCCCAGGCTGAACGAGCGCGGCGAGCTCGCTCGCCAAGTCGCTGCGTTTCGGGACGTGACGCACGTTTCGGTGACCGTGGGCACGAAGGTCCTGGCAGAGCCGCTCACTCGTCGCGCCTTCGATCGGCGCTTCACCCGCGGCATAGACGTCACACATAAGCAGCACGTCCGCCCGGTTGAAGGCGCGCGTCAAGTCATCGAAAAGGTGATGGGTCCGGCTGTAGCGGTGCGGCTGAAAAGCCACCACCAGCCGGCGTCCGTAGGCGCGCTGGGCCGCTTCCAACGTGACCGCGACTTCCGAAGGGTGGTGCCCGTAATCGTCGACAACGGTGACATGGCCACCGTCGATGGCGACGTCTCCGAGCACCGTAAAGCGTCGCTGGACGCCGCCAAAGGTGCGCAAAGCCGCGCGCACATCGTCCATGGGCACGGCCAACTCGTCCGCGACGGCGATCGTTGCGAGGGCGTTCATCACGTTGTGCATGCCGGGCATGCGCACCTCAAACTCGCCCAGCGATTCGCCGCGGCGAAGCACTTCAAAGTGCACGCTCAGCCCATTGAACCGCGGCTCGCGCGCCCGATAGTCCGCCTGCGCGCTCAAGCCGTAGGTCGCCACACGCTTGTCGATACGCGGGAGAATTGCCTGCAGGTTGGCGTTGTCGAGGCATGCGACCACGAGGCCGTAGAAGGGGACGCGGTTCGCGAAGCTCACGAATGCTTCCTTCACCCCTTCAAGGTCACCGTAGTGGTCGAGGTGTTCGGGGTCGATGTTCGTGATCACCGCAACGGCGGGAATCAGATGGAGAAAGCTGCCGTCCGACTCGTCGGCCTCAGCGACGAGAAGGTTGCCCTTTCCGCTAGCGGCGCCGCTCCCGAGCGCGTTCAGGCGCCCGCCGATCACCACCGTTGGGTCGAGGCCCGCGTCCCGAAGCACCGTGGCGACGAGCGATGTCGTCGTCGTCTTACCGTGCGAGCCAGCAATGGCGATGCCGTCCTTGAGGCGCATCAGCTCGCCGAGCATTTCGGCGCGCCCGATGACCGGAATGTTCCGGCGCCGCGCTTCCACCAGCTCTGGATTCGTCTGGGGAACGGCACTGGAGAAGACAACAACGTCCACGCCATCGACGTGCGCCGCCGCATGGCCTTCATGCACGCGCGCGCCCTTTTCCACGAGGCGACGGGTGTAGTCGTTTTGCCGGAGGTCCGAGCCTGTTACGTCGAAGCCCGCGTCGAGCAGCACCTCCGCGATGCCGCTCATGCCTACGCCGCCGACGCCCACAAAATGAATGGACCGGATCCGTCCTCGAAACATGAGCTTCTGTCTATCCGATCCATTGGCCGCGGCCCAATAAGTGCGCCGTTAGGGATGCGGGCACCCCTTGGCCGCCTTGCCGTGAACGAGGGCGGCGCGCAGGCTCTGGCGGTGAAGGTCCCGAAGCGCCCCGCGCCCCATCCGCTCGTCTCCGAGGCGCCTCCCTGGTACGAAGCGGGGCTACCGCACATCTGGCTGCCCTATACGCAGATGAAGACCACGCCTGCGCCGCTTCCGGTTCGTTCCGCTTCAGGAAGTCGAATCACCCTGAGCAACGGTCGTGAGCTCATCGACGGTATCGCATCCTGGTGGACGGCCTGCCACGGCTACGCCCATCCAGCGCTCGTCGCTGCGATGCAGGCCCAACTCGCGCAGCTACCCCACATGATGTTCGGCGGGCTCGTTCACGAGCCGGCGCTCAAGTTGGCAGCGCGCCTCGCCCAGCTATTGCCGGGCGATCTTTCACGTACCTTCTTTAGCGATTCGGGAAGCGTCAGCGTGGAGGTCGCGATGAAGGTGGCGATTCAGCACCACCGGCAGGCCGGCCATCGAGAGCGCAACCGCTTCGTCAGCTTTCTGGGCGGCTACCACGGCGACACGCTCGGCACGATGGCCGTCGCCGACCCAGAGGAAGGCATGCACGCGCTCTTTCGGCCCGTGCTGCGCCGTGAGCATGTCGTGCCCCTTCCCAAAACGCCAGCGACTCAAGCCGACTTTGCGCGCTTTCTTCAGCGTGAGAAAGACATCGCCGCCGTCGTCATCGAGCCGCGGGTGCAGGGCGCCGGCGGCATGCGCTTTCATTCAGCAGAAACGCTCCGAGCCATCGCGGACGCGTGCACCAAGGCCGGCGTGCTGCTCATTGCGGACGAGATCTTTGTCGCCTTCGGTCGGACCGGCAGCCTCTTTGCGTGCGAGGCCGCAGGCGTCACGCCCGACATCATCACCTTGTCGAAAGCGCTCACGGGCGGCATGTCGCCGCTGGCGGCCACAGTCGTTCGCGAGTCGGTCGCGGAGAGCTTCTGGAGCGACGACCCGATGGACGCGCTCATGCACGGGCCCACATACATGGCCCACGCCCTTGGATGCGCGGCAGCGAACGCGTCCCTCGACCTCTTCGAACGCGAGCCACGGATCGCACAGGTCGCCGCCATCGAAGCGCAGCTTCGCGAGGGCCTCGAACCCCTTCGCGAGCTGCATAACGTGGCCGATGTGCGCGTCCTTGGCGCCATCGGCGTCGTGCAGCTCGAAGACCCGGGCGACCTGGAGCATTGGAAGCTCGCGCTCCTGAAGGAGGGCGTTTGGGTTCGGCCCTTTCGCGACATCCTCTACCTCACGCCCGCATTGACCATCGACGAGTCCGATCTCGAAGCGCTGATCGGGGCCATCGGCCGCGTGCTCCGCGCCTAAAACCGGCGCTCCCAGCACTTCGCACATGAACCGCGTCCCGGTGGACGCCCGCGGCGCCTTGGGTCAGCAGCCAGGTCCGCAGCTGCTGACTCGGCAGTCGCAGCCTCCGGGACAGACCACGCCACCGACACAGCTTGTAGCTTGGCAATCAACCTCACAGTTGCATGCAGTGCCACAACGCACCCCGCCCGTGCACGACCCCAGCTCACACAGCACCCCCGTCGTTCCGTCTCCGCCTTGAACGCCGCTGGCACAGCTCGACGGGCCGCGGCACTGGACATCGCACGCCTCGTCTTCCGGGCAAAAGATCGCATTCCCGCATGCATTGCTTCCCGAGCAGGTCACGCGGCAGGAATCGGCGCCACATCGAACCGCGCCTGCGCAGGTGTTTGGTCCCGTGCAGTCGACCTGACGCAGCCCCGGCCCTCCAATCGCCCCCTGACACGCCAAGGACCCCAGGCACTCCACGTCGCACCGCCCCGTCCCGCATTCGATCGCGCCCGAGCAACTCCCGTTTCCAGCGCAGCGTATGGTGCATTCACCCGACCCGCAGCGAATCGTTCCGGAGCACGAGCCGTTCTCACATGAAACGCTACAGGACGACGCATCGCCGCAGTCAATGCTGCTGCATTGCCCCCCCACGCAGTCGATTTCACACGGCCCGGAGCCACACTGAATCAGCCCGGCGCAGCCGCCACCCCGGCCGCAGTCGATGCGGCATGCTCCGGTGCCGGGGCAGGACGTGGAACCGTCGACCACACAAACGCCTTCCTCACAGCGGCCCAGACAACCCTCGTCGCACGCCTCCGCGTCGAGGGCCGCGTCGGCGTCGAGGGCGCCGTCGCCGCCGTCTGCGGAATCGGGCGGCGTGTCCGTTTCCGCGTCGCCCGTGCGCGCATCGCTCGCATCGATCGCCTCGTCCGCAGTGGGGGCGTCGGCGTCCCGCGCACCGTCTCCCTCGGTTCCATCATCGGTACCCACTTCTGTCCCCGCCTCGTTCGCACCGCCGTCGGCTACGACGTCGATGCTGAGGTAGCCGCACGCACTCAGTGCCACTACGCAGCTTGCCCATCCAACCCAATGCCGAGCATCGCTCACGGACGGGTGCGTCACGGCGCCGAGTGTAGCGCGGTCCCGGTGGTAGAGCAGCCCCTCGCCTATCCCAGCCAAGCCACGTACGCTCGGTGCATGCGCATTTGCTTCGCCCTGGCACTCTTTGCCCTTGCGTGCGGCGACGACGCCACTCCGGCTATCGACGCCGCTTCGGAAACGGGCTCAGACGGGAGCGCCGACGTCGGCGCCGATGCCGTTGCAGACCAGCAACGACCGGACGAATCCCTGGTGAATGACGGCGCCATCGATGAACGCATAGCGGACGAAGCGCTCGACGCCCCCGATACGGCAGTTCCCGATTCGCCGCCGCCCCGCTTGCTCGTCGTGCACATCCCCTACGGCGTCTTTGACGAGGACTGGTACCCGACCGGCGAAGGCATGGACTTCTCGCTGAGCGAGATGCTCGCTCCCCTCGAGCGGCATCGTGACGAGCTGACGTTCCTTCGGGGCTTGGACGTGGTGCTGCCCGAAGGCCTTGAGTCCAACTTCAGCGCGCGCACGCACACGCCGGCGCTGCTTACGGGCGCCCTTGGCGACGAGGTGCGAGAGGGTTCGGGCGTTCGCTTCGGTGGCGCGCCCTCCATCGACCATGTGCTTGCGTCCAACGTCACGCCCCTGCGAACGCTCAACTACCTCTTGCCGCGTACGGCGGGCATTCCCGCAGACCGACCGATGATGGCGAGTTGGCGCACGCCAAACGAACTCGCCGTGCCCGAAAACGGACCGGAGCGCGCCTTCGAACGCATCGCGAGCGAGCTCCCGGACGGGAGTCCCTTCGACATCGCCGGCGTGGCGGCACAGATCGATGCCCTCGGTACTGCTGGAAACACGTTCATGCAGGCCGACTTGGATGCATTTCTAGCCATCGTCGCCAATGCGTTTGCCGCGGACGTTGCGCGCAGCGCCACGATCCAGCTCTCGGTGAACGGCGACATGAATCTAGAGGACCTCGACCAATCGGTCCTGCGCATGTTTCGCGGCCCGAAGGATGTGGACGGACGCGCGATCATTCGCCGTTACTACATGCAGCTCGCCGATTCGCTCGCGCGCTTCCTTGATCGGCTCGCCGAAACGCCCGCAGGAGACGGCACCCTTCTCGAACATACGCTCGTGCTCTGGATCAGCGAAGGGGGCGATCCTTCCACCCCCCGTCCAGGAACGGACATCGGCGCGATGCTGCTGGGCAACGTCAACGATGGACTGAACGCGGGCCGCCTCGTCGATGTCGACGCCAGCCATGTCGATCTCCTGCTCACCATCGCGCAGCTCTTCGATCGCTCCATCGACAGCTTTGGTGACCCCGCCCTCGGCGCGACCCCCATCGAGTCGCTCCTCTCAGACCGTAGGTAGTTTCATCCTGGCGGCTGCGCGCTTCGAGCCCGTCGAGCCTGCTTCTCACCTTTCCACCCTCGGTCACAGGCGCTGCACCGCAGCCGACCCAAGTTCAGCAGAAGAAGCGGGCTAACGGCCTTCCCAAACGAGCGCTTCACCCACCAGCGGACGACGCGGCGTTTCCGCGCTCCTACGACGGGTCGCCGGAATGTACGCGCCGTAGCCACGAAGCTGCGCCTGCGTCGTCGCGCCTTCACCGCGTAGATCACCCGCGCTCAGGCTCTGCAGGCCGTCCGCACCCCGCTCCCCACGGCGACGCCGAGGCGCGCTCTCGCCCTGAAGCGCAAGCTGCGCCGCGAGCGGACGACTTGGCGCATCCGTGCGTCGTCGATGTCGGCTCTTGTCGTTCGTTGCCATCGCCCTTCCCTCCTGCCCGCCTTCACCCTTCAAATCCTCGTCGGGTTTTGCCGCCGGCTCCGGCGCCAAGGGCGCCTTGCCTTTCACACCGCCGCTGAAGCTCTGCGCGCTGCGCGCCGTGAGCTTCCAACCAAGCCACTCGGCCAAATCTTCGACCACCCGACACGCCGCGTCTGGACGACCGAGGCCGCGTGCGGCGTCCGCCATCGCTTCGCGGCGCCGGTCGTCGCCCATAAGCGACGCGAGAACGTCCCCAAGTCCTGCAAGCCGAGTCTGCGGCACAATGCACGCCGCGCCCGCACGCTCAAAGGCACGCGCGTTTTTCGTCTGATGATCATCGGCGGCGTAGGGGAAGGGCACAAGAACCGACGCCCGGCCAACGGCGCCGAGCTCTGCGAGCGTCGTTGCGCCGGCTCGGCAAAGGACAAGATCCGCGCTCCCGTAGGCGGACGCCATGTCGTCGATGAAGGGAACCACCTCGACACGCACTCCGGCGCTCTCGTAGGTTGACGCGATCACCGCACGCTGCTCCGGCGTCGTACGGCTGCCGGCTTGATGTACGGCCCGCCAGCTACGGCGGAGCGATTCGGGAAGTCTCGCAACTGCGGCGGGTACGCCCTCATTGAGCGCCGTTGCACCCTGCGACCCACCAAAGACGAGCAGCGTCCGCTCTCCGCTTCGATCCCGAACGCCACGCAGCTCGCCGCGAATGGGATTGCCGACGAGCCGCGCCTTGCCCCGAAACATGCCGCGGGTCTCCGCGAACGCGACGTAGGCACGGTCGACGAAGCGCGCGAGCCAGCGGTTTGTCAGGCCGACGTGCGCATTCTGCTCCATCAGAGCCGTCGGCACGCCGAGGCTTGCGGCCGCAAGCACCACGGGACCGGCCGCGTAGCCGCCGACGCCGAGGACCGCGTCCGGCGTAAAGCGCTCGACGAGCTTGCGAGCTTGCAGGAGCGAGCGGGGAAGCTTCGCGAGACTACCCATGAGCGCTACGGCGCCCCGCCCTTTCAGAGGCGATACATCGAGCGTCTCCAGCCGCTGACCGCGCGCCGGAATGACGCGCGCTTCGAGGCCGCGGGGCGTGCCCACGTAGCAGACTTCCGCGTCGGCGCGCGCAAGTAGCTCGTCCGCCACGGCTATTCCCGGAAAGAGGTGACCACCCGTGCCGCCGCCCGCAACCATCAAACGAATCGGCGCACCGGCGCCCCTTGAACGCTTCTTACCCTTCATGCCCTGCCTTCGAGAATGGGGGGCGCATGCTTGCGCCCCTTGTTTTTGCGCCCTTTGCTTTTGCGCGATGTCCTGCGCGGCGTTGGTTCGGGTATCGGCTCGCTCGAGTCTGCGTGCCGGGGAAGCGGCCGTCGCGGTCGAGACACGTTCAGCAAAAGGCCCGCCGCGGCGCAGTTGACGAGGAGCGACGATCCGCCGTAGCTCAAGAACGGAAGCACGAGCCCCTTGGTCGGGAGCAGGCCGGTGGCGACGCCCAAGTTCGTCATCGCCTGAAGGCCGATGAAGACCGTGATGCCGGTCGCGAGGTACGTGCCGTAGTCGTCCGGTGCGTGGCGCGCCGCAAGCAGGCCGCGCCACACCACGAACGCGTACGCGCCGATGAGTGCGAAGATGCCGACGAATCCCAGCTCTTCCCCGACGATGGCGCTGATGAAGTCCGTGTGCGCCTCCGGAAGAAAGAGGAGCTTCTGCCGCGAATCACCGATGCCCACCCCCGTGATGCCACCGGCGCCGAAGCTCATGATCGACTCGGCCACCTGGTAACCGATCGTATCTCGGTGCTCGAAGGGCGCGAGAAAGGCCTGAATGCGGCGCATGCGGTACGGCGAAAGGAGCACCAGCGCCGCCGCCGCCGGGACCGCGATCATGACGCCCCCGAAGAGATCCTTGATGCGCGCACCCGCCGTAAAAAGAAGCACGAAGGTGAGCGCCGCGATCATCACGGCGCTACCGAAATCCGGCTGCATGAGGCAGAGCAGCATCAACATGCCGGCCATGAGCACGTGCGGAAGAAAGCCGACGGAGAAGTTGCCCATGCGCCCCGCCTTCTTCGAAAGCGAGTAAGCCAGCCACAGAATGAGCGCGACCTTCGCGGGTTCGGCGGGCTGAATGTTGACGGGGCCGACGGCAATCCAGCGCGCAGCGCCGCCTGCGCTTCGGCCAAGACCCACGGCCACGATGAGCAGCATGAAAATGCTCACCCCGAGCGCCGGATACGTGAGCGCTCGGTATCGATGGTAGTCGACGCGGGCAACGCCGAAGAGCACCACGCAGCCGACAAGGGCAAAGATGGACTGACGCGTTAGAAAGTGCAGCGCGTTGCCGTAGCGCTGGGCTGCGAAAACCGCGCTTGCGGAAAAGACCATGACAACGCCGAAGGCAACGAGGCCGACGATCGCCGCCGCGAGCCACGGGTCCGCGGGGCCAAGCACCTTTGGGTAGGCCCGGCCCGCGAGCCTCGGAAGAGGCATGCGAAGGGGCAAGCGCAGCGCACCCTTGAGCAGGCGCAGCACACCCTTGAGCAAGCCGATCATAGCGCCTCCAGCGCGCGCACGGCGTCGGCAAAGGCCTCGCCGCGCTGCACGTACGAGTCAAACATGTCGTAGCTCGAACACGCCGGCGCAAGCAGGACGGCGTCGCCCGCTTCGGCAAGCTCGAAGGCGCCGGTCACGGCCGCCTCGAGCGAATCGACCCGCTTCAGGGGAACGGCGCCCGAGAGGGCGTCTGCAAAACGCGCCGCCGCTTCACCAAGAAGCACCACCGCGCGCGCGTTCGAGGCCGCCTCGCGAAGCTCCGATAGGTCGCCGTCCTTGTCGCGTCCACCGGCGATGAGCACGAAGGGACGGCCGCCCAGCGAGCGGATCGACGCGACGGCAGCGCCCACGTTGGTCGCCTTTGAGTCGTCGATAAAAGCGACGCCCTTCACATCACCCACGAGCGCCATGCGATGGGGCAAGCCTTCAAAGTCGGCGATGCCCTGAGCGATCGCAGTTTCGGACAAACCAGCCAGACGCGCGATCAGCATGGCCGCACACGCGTTGAGCGCGTTGTGCGCGCCGACAAGGCGCAGGGATGTTCGCGCAATGCGTTGACCGCTCGTTGCATCAACGAGTTCATCGCCCTCGGCAAAGACCTCGCCCCCAGCGCCGAAGCGATGAACGCCAGCGGCGCCCGCTGCGGCGCCTGCGTCGATGAACCCGTTCACCACCGGATCGCTCGCAGGAACGACGCAGCGATCGGCTTTAGCAAAGATGCGCGCCTTCGCTGCGCCGTACGCCGCGAAGTCCTCGTAGCGATCCGCGTGGTCTTCGGTAATGTTGAGAATCGCCGCGACCTTGGCACCGAGGCCGCGGACCGTTTCCAGCTGAAAGCTGCTGAGTTCGAGGATGTAGAGCCCTTCGCCGCCCACATCGGCCATAGCGCGTACGCCCTCCGAAAGGGGAATGCCGAAGTTGCCGCCGAGAAAGTGCGGAAGGCGAGCTGCCCACGCCATCGCCGAAAGCAGGCCCACCACCGTGCTCTTTCCGTTCGTGCCCGTGACGGCGACAACGGGGCCACGTACGTAGCGCAGGGCAAGCTCGATCTCGCCGATCACCTCGGCGCCCGCGCTACGCGCACGCTCCACGGCCTCGAGCGACGGCACCCCGGGCGAAAGGACGACGGTGCCGGCGCCCTCAAAGACCGCGTCCGTGTGCCCGCCGAAAAAGAAACGTACGCCTTGCCCTTCGAAGTGCGCGACGATCTCGCCGTCGAAGGCCTCGCGCGGACGGCCGTCGTTAACGCGCACCTCGGCGTCTTCGGCGACGTGCAGCAACAGCCGTACGGCGGCTTCGCCGCTGACGCCAAAACCCACGACGACCACCGGCCCCGCCTGGAGCCTGCGTTCGATGGCGCTGTGTTCGATGTCACTCATCGCAACTTCAACGTGGCGAGGCTGGCGAGGGCCAGCATGATGGAGATGATCCAGAAGCGAACGATGACCCGCGGTTCAGGCCATCCCTTCTTCTCGAAGTGGTGGTGAATCGGCGCCATCAAGAAGATGCGCTTGCCCGTCGCCTTGAAGTAACCGACCTGAAGAATGACGCTAACGGCTTCGACGACGAAGATGCCGCCGAGCAAAATCGAAAGGATCTCGTGCTTCGTCAGCACGGCCAGCGCCCCCAGGCCGCCACCAAGGGCGAGCGAACCAACGTCGCCCATGAAGACCTGGGCCGGGTACGTATTGAACCAAAGGAAGCCAAAGCCCGTTCCAATGATCGCCGCGCAGAAAATGCTGAGTTCGGCGGCGCTTTCCTGGTGCGGAATGAAGAGGTACGCCGCTAGTTCACGTCCAAAAAACACGACGCCCGCGAGGTACGCAAAGATGGCGTAGGCGCCGGCGTTGATCATGACAGGGCCAATGGCCAGACCGTCGAGACCGTCCGTGAGGTTCACCGCGTTCGAGGTGCCCACGATGACCACACTCGCGAAGATCACGTAGAGCCACGGCGGAAGCATGAGCATATCCGGATCGTCCGGCGTGTACTTCACGAAGGGCAGCTCGAGATGGTGGCGAACCTCCAGCCAATCGGCGGGCAAGCCCGATTCGCCGTAGAAGAGCCAGCCGCAAACGACGAAGGACACGCTGAACTGAATCAGCAACTTGTAGCGCCCAGCGAGTCCGCCCGTATTCTTTTTGCGAATCTTCGCGGCGTCGTCGATGTACCCGACCACGCCAAAGCACGCGGTAACCGCCGTGACGACCCACACCATCGAATTCTTCGGATCGGCCCAGAGCACGGTGGAAAGCACGAGCGAAAGCAGAATGAGCGCGCCGCCCATCGTCGGCGTACCGGCCTTGCTGAAGTGGCTCTCGGGGCCGTCGTCGCGCACCACCTGGCCCACCTGACGCGACTGGAGACGCTGAATGAACCAAGGGTACAGCCCAAAGCTCAGGAGCATCGCCGTCATCGTCGCGCAGAGCACGCGAAAGGGGATGTAGCGAAGTACGTTCAGCGCACTGAACTGATCGGCGTACGGGTACAGGAGGTAGTAGATCATGCCACCCCTCCGCTGAGAGCGTCCGCCACCCGCTCAAGGCGCGCACTTCGCGAAGCCTTCACGAGCACCACGCTCGGCTCCGCCAGCTCGAAAGCGATGGCCTCCTCCACGCTCTGCTTCTGCACCCGGCCCGTTTCTTCATGCGTCGGGAGGACCACGTACTCGTCGGCGACCAGAACGGAGCGTCCGCCGGAGGCGACAGCGAGCTTCAGTACGTTCGCGTGCGCCTCAGCGCTAAGCTCGCCGAGCTCGCCCATTGGGCCGAGCATGAGCACGAGCGGTCGTCTCACTAGGGCTGCAAGCGCGGCCGCGTCGTCGATGGCCGCTTCCATCGACGCCGGCGAGGCGTTGTAGCTGTCGTCGATCACCAGGTGCTTTCGGCCGCGAAGCTGCATGCGGCCCGGCGTGCTTTCGATCTGCTCAAACGCGTCGCGTAGCGCACTCGTATCGATCGCGTCCGCCTCACGGAGCGCCCGGATCGGTTCAGCGTTCAGCACCGCCACGGCCGCCGCCGCGCCGCGCATGGCGCCAAAGCCGACGGAGCGAAGATCGAGCATGAGGTCGCCGCCCGGCGCGGAAAGCACCATGCGGCGCACCGGACGGCCGTCGACAAGGGCGAAGTCATGCGTCTTCACGAACACGCTTCCGCCTTCACCAAACCGGATCCGCTCGAAGGGCGCATCGGCGATGACGCCTTCGGCGAGAAAGTGCGCGTCCGAGAGCTGGAGGTCGTCCGCCGGCAGCACGGCCGAATCGCCCGCGCCCAGCGTGAGCAGCAGGTTTCGCTTTTCGACGCCGACCGCATCGACGGATCCAAGGCCTTCCGTATGGGCGGTGCGCACCGCGGTGATCACCGCAAGCTCCGGAAGGATCATCGCGCC
>JBCCRV010000051.1:0-18799 GCA_039201085.1 Myxococcota bacterium
AACAATCGCGGTGTGATCCGCAACGCTTCGAAGCGAGAGGCACTTCTTCAGCGTGCGGGCATGCTTGCGGCGAGGGACCCTTACCAGGCGGCCCACCTAAGCGTGGATGGGCGGCAGTCGGCCATGCGTTTCTGTTGCCTGAATGGGCTCGACCGGCTTGTCGAACGCTTTGTCGAAGCAGGCGTAGATGTAAACGGCGAATCCACGGCGGAGAACGGGCAGATTCTGTTGAGTGCCGTGCAACGCGGGACCCTTGCTTGCGTGCAGTTGCTTCTTGGTCACGGCGCCGATCCCAACCTTCGATCGTTAGCGAGCGGGCACTTCCCGCTGCTTGCCGCCGCGCGCCGAGGCGACGCTGCGTTTGTAGGCGCCCTGCTTGATGCAGGTGCGGATCCGCTCCTGAAGACTCAGGGATCAACTACGTCGATCAATGCGGCAAGAGGTCCTGACCGAAACGCGATTCGGCGTTTGCTTCGGGAAGCGGCGCGACCACGCGTCGAGAAGTCCCGTCGGTCGGCGTTGAAGTTTCGCCGCCGAAAGAAGATGTACGACCTTGAAGGCCTTGTCGGCGCATCCGAGTTTGATGCCTACTATCCAGCGCCGATCTTTGGCGTCGTTTCTGCGCCCTTGTTGGAGGTGGTCGGCGCGCTCGAACACACGTGCTCCGTCGAGGCCCGTTTTCCGGCTATGGGTGGAAGAACGGTGGCTGCACGCGAGCATTCGTTCTTTCTCTTCGCTACCGCTAATCGCTCCGATTACACCTTCTTCGCGGACGCGATGCTCGGTCCGGGTCGATTGCAGGCAAGCGTGACGCGCGTTGCGGCCCATCTGCAACGGCCACACCTGCTTCGTCGCTTTCGTCGCGAGTACAGATCGGAACGGCCGGGTCCCGGCCATCCAGAGACCCAATTCTTCAATCACTCAAAGCTCTGGGTGCCGCCATTCTACGTGTCCGGGGAGGGTCAATACGACTCCGGCGAACGGCATCTACTGGAGTTTAAGGGCATTACGAGGGAAGCGATTCACGCGGCCGAATACGTGGTGTTGGCGCCCGAAACGCTCGATGAGCGCAAGTTGCGTCAAGGTGCATCGAATAAGAGCCGAGCGGCATCGGCTGCAAGTGGAACGTCCCGCTTCTCGCAGGCGCTCGCCAAGGCCACCGTGGAGCAACATGGGGCCCCGCCGTTGGGGCGTATCGAGGTGGTTCAGGCGCCGACGAAGCTCTCCTTGGACGCAGAACACGCGGCTTCTCAGGCGAGGGAGCTTGGTTGCTCATTCCTCGCTTGGCTGGAAGCGGAGGTCCTCGGCACGTTTTGGATTGCGGGGTTTCGCTCGGGTGACGGACTAAGCGCAATCTGCGTGACGGGAAGTGCGGTGACGCCGTTCAGTCCACTGGCGGTCGACAGCATTAGCCGCTTCGATGATGGGCGTGTCCTGACTACAACAACGCTCTACCACGCGCCCACCTACGAGGATAAGGGCCTTCTCACCTTTGCTGAAGGGCCACTCAGTGTTGGCGAGCTCCACGAGCGACATCGTGCACATGCGGCGGCGTTGGGCGGAGCGCTCAGCCCAGCTCCGGCGACAGCGGAAGAGCTCGTTGCATGGATTCGCGCCATCCTTGAGCGGCAGCGCTCTGCGTGAGGTGCAAGCAAAAATGGGCGCGGCAAAGCTGCGCGAAGGAGGAGGTTTCCCTTGCGCGATG
Organism: Myxococcota bacterium; assembly: GCA_039201085.1. Classification (GTDB taxonomy): domain Bacteria; phylum Myxococcota_A; class Polyangia; order Polyangiales; family Houyiibacteriaceae; genus JBCCRV01. The sequence continues at coordinate 1,706 of JBCCRV010000051.1, forward strand.
CCGTCAGCGTGCGAGGGGCGGACCGTGACGTTCGATTCGCTTGGGCTTAGTGCCTCCGTTCTCAAGGCCATCCGTGAGGCGGGCTATGAAACGCCCACGCCGATCCAGGTGCAGGCGATTCCGCCGGCGCTGAAGGGGCGCGATGTGCTCGGCTGTGCGCAAACCGGCACGGGAAAGACGGCGGCTTTCGGGCTTCCGCTTTTGGAGCGCGTGCATAAGGGCAGCGGCGAAGAAGTGGAGCTTCGGGCGCTCGTACTGACGCCCACGCGGGAGCTGGCGGCGCAGATTGGCGAGAGCTTCGGCACCTATGGAAAGCACCTCGACCTCTTTCACACGGTCATCTTTGGCGGCGTGAAGGAGAAGCCGCAGATCCGTCAGCTCGAAGACGGCATCGACGCGCTGGTGGCGACGCCGGGTCGGCTGCTCGACTTGATGGGGCGTGGCTTCATCGATCTGAGCCACATCGAGGTGTTCGTGCTCGACGAAGCGGACCGCATGCTCGACATGGGCTTTTTACCGGACGTACGGCGTGTGATCAAAGCGCTGCCGAAGAAGCGTCAAACGCTTTTCTTTTCGGCGACGATGCCGCTGGAGATTCGAAAGCTCGCCGAAGACCTGCTCGACGATCCGGTCCAGGTCGCCGTCGCGCCCGTGTCGTCGGCGGCCGAGAAAGTTCAGCAGCACGTGTACTTCGTCGATAAGCCCGACAAGCGTCGGCTGCTCGTCGATCTCCTCGGCGGCGACGAGCTTCGGCGTACGCTGGTGTTCACGCGCACGAAGCACGGCGCCAACCGCGTCGTGAAGCAACTCGGCCAGGCCGGCATCGACGCGGCCGCGATTCATGGCAACAAGTCGCAAGGCGCACGGACCCGCGCCCTCGAGGGCTTTCGTTCCGGTCAGCTTCCGGTGCTGGTGGCCACGGATATCGCCGCGCGCGGCATCGACGTGGAAGGCATCAGCCACGTCATCAACTTCGACTTGCCCAACATTCCCGAAACGTACGTGCACCGCATCGGCCGGACGGCCCGCGCAGGCGCTTCGGGGATCGCCCTGTCGTTCTGCCAAGAGGACGAACGGCCGTACCTCGCCAGCATCGAACGGCTCATCGGTCAGCACCTCGAGCGAAACCTCGAACACCGCTTTCCGGCGACGCAGCCGCCTCCCCCCGAGACGGACCTGGCGTCGAAGGGCCGAAACTCGAAAGGTGGCGGCTCGAAGGGTCCGCGTTCGAAAGGCCGGGGTCCAAGTGGTTCCGGGGCGGGCGCACCAAAGAAGCGGCGGCGGCGGGGTCGCCGCCGCTCGGGCGGGCCTTCGAACCGTTCCTGAGATGCCAGCACGAGTCACTTGGGACGTGGTCGCTTCGCGTCGACCCTCGCTCTTCAGGAGTCTCGTTACCACCGCCCTTCAGCTGCTTGAATGAGCTCGCTCGTCCTTCGTCGCTGAACGGACGCCGACAAAAGCCGAGGCGCGATCATCCAGCACGACGTGACCACGTAGTCCTCGGGACTCCGTCGAGATGAGGAGGGCTCTGACGGCTGGCTCTTCGGGGTCCCACGATCGGGTCACCCCCGAATGTGGGCCGCGGCTGTTAGCCTCAGACCATTCCTGATCGCTTCACCGACGCCCTTCGTCCGCTTCTTAATGTGCTCAACCGCGGCGTGTTGTCCGAGGACGACGCCGGCGAGCTGCTTCCGCTTCTGCGAAAAGCGACGGCGACCGATGCGGTGATCATCGGTCAAGAGTGGGGACTCTTTGGCGGGTTCTTTCGCACCGAAGGCGTGCCCGAAGCGTGGCCGGCGGTCTACGGAAGGCTGCAACACCAAGATCCCGGGCGCGAGTACTTGGCCGCACGCCCGTTCGGCGCTTGGTACCTGATCGTGGAAGATTCGACGCCGGAGCAGCTCGATTCGGAGCTTCACCGCGCCTTTCTGAAGCACGGTTTCATCGATGGTGCGATCACGCTCCTTCCAGCGGCAGGATCGCCCGTTGCGCTCGTGCTCTACCGCCGCCAGGGCTCGAAGAGCTTCGATGCCCGCGATCGCACGCACCTCGAGTTGCTCTACCCCCATCTGCGGCGCGCCTTTGCCCGCGCCCGCTCGGCGCGCGCATGGTCCGGCGAAGTCGCCGGCGAGCGTACGGAGCTTCTGCGGGGCACGCCGCACGTCCGCATTGCGTATCCATCGGGGAAGATCGAATGGTCAGCGGCGGCCCGTCGTCTCTTCGAAGAGCGACTCGCCATCGCCTTCGACAAGCAGCAGCAGCGGTTGGAGAGCATGGTGCGCTTGGCGGCGGCCGCGGACGTGGGAACGCCCGTACCGCTCGTGGCGGACTTGGTCGGAGAGGTGCTTCTCGTCGCCGACGACATGGGGAAAGCCGTGGAGGCCGTGGTTCTCCTTCAGCAGGTGGATGCGCCCGCCGGCGGCGAGGCGCCTCTGGCGCCGGCGGAGGCGCTGCTGAGCCCGCGTCAGCGTCGGGTGGCGCGCCTCGCCGCGTCCGGTCGCTCGCTCCGGGAAGTGGGCGAGGACCTCGGCATGAGCACGGAAACGGCGCGCAGTCACCTCAAAGCCGTGTATGAGCGGCTTGGCATCACCGAACGAACCACCTTGAGCCATCTGCTGCGATGACCCCCTTCAAGGGCGCGCTCGCCGCGGTGCATTGAATCGGGTAGCTTGAGGCGCGTGAGCTCCCCCCTCGAGGCAACGTGGAACGTCGAAGTGAAGAAGGCGCAGCGCCGCGTCGAAGTGCGCATGGCCGGGCTGTTTCGCGAAGCGGATATTCGCGCCTTTGATGCCGCCTACCGTGAGGCCACCGATCGCTTCGCCGGAACGGCGCACGTGGTGCTTGCGGACATGCGCGGGCTGCGCACCTTAGCTGCGAACGTCGGCGCGATTTTTGGCGAGTCGATCGCCTATGCGCGAACCCGCGGCGTGGCCCTTTGCGCGCACCTGAGCGACGAAACGGTGCTTCGCCTGCAAACGGCGCGCATTGCGCGCAGCAGCTCGGTGGAAGATGACGTCACCGTGGACGTCGCATCGCTCGAAGAAGCACAGCTCCTGTGTGAAGAAGCGCGCCAGCGGCTCGAGGATGGAAGCAAGCTGGCGGACCTTCGCGCCTCGCTCACGTCCTAAACTGCGCGGTTAGGCGGATTCGGCGCGCGCTTTTCGGGCCGCGCGAAAGGCCTGCACAAAGGTGAAGAGGGCGAAGGCCGTCACGGCGAGCATGATGCTCACGCGCGTCACCGCGAGCGTGTCGCCACGACCGAGGGCGCCCTTCAGGGGCATGCCGAGAGCAAGCAAAAGGAGCGCCGTGACCGCCACGGCGATGTGGGCCGCGACCTTGTTTTCCTTTCGAAGGCCTGGGTTGCACGCGAGAAGCACGGCGCCGAAGGCGGCGGGAATGAACGCCGTGGGCGAGGGCGTGTCCGATGCGAAGTAGCCCCAGGTGGACAGGGCAATCAGCACCAAGGCGTGGATAAGGCTGGCGACGTGCGGTTTCATGGGCGGAACCTTGGATCAAGTTCGTCCGGCGTCGACTGCTCGTCCTTCGCCACGTCGAGGGACCTTCCGGAGCCGAGGGACAGCGCGCCACCACGGCGATGCGCTCCTGCCAGCAAGGGATCGCATGCACGCCGGGGAGACCGTGGACGCCACAATCCCGCCTGCATTCCCGCCCTGGGAGGCTTACCTGAGTGTGATGCCAAAGAAACTCTCCGTTGCGATCCTCCTTCTTGCCGTCAGCGCACTGCTTTCTCTACTCACTCAAGACTGGCTGTCGGCGCTCCTCAGCGGAACGTTGATCGCGGGTGCCCTGAAAGGTCATGAGGGCGCGCGAACGATGCTTCGCTTCTTCGCCGCCGCCGGCGCTGCCAATGCTGCCTTCTCGCTGGTCTTTGGCCCAGCCGCGGCCGCCGACTTTGTTGGAGGCGGCGCGCTAAGCGCCGCGCTTATCGTGGGCGCTGCGGCCTACGGGCTCCTGCAGCACGGCTACGTGTTTTGGGCGTTGGGTCAGCAGGACGTCCAGCAGTGGATGTTCGATAAGAGCACCGGCGGACTCGACGCGCCCGACCCGTTCTAGTCGGAGCTGTCTTCGCCGCGCTTCAGGATTCGTGTGACGGTGTTTCGGCCGACGCGCAGCTGCTCGGCGGCGCGCGCTCGAACGCCGGCGGCCCGCTGCACGCTCGCGTGCACGTAGCGGCGGGTCGCTTCTTCGAGGGAGAGTCCATAGGGGATCCACACGCCGGCGTTCGCCGCGCCCATTCGCTGGGGCGGCGCCGCGTCGATCACGCCGTCGCGTGCAAGAACGACGGCGCTTTCCACGAAGTGCTGGAGCTCGCGCACGTTGCCCGGCCACTCATGGCGGCGCATCGCTTCGAGCGCATCGGCCGTGAAGCGCGGTTTGGGCCGCCCGTAGCGCTTCGCGAAGCCCTCGGCAAAGTGCTCGGCGAGCTCGCAGATCTCGGCGGCGCCGCGGGCGCGCAGTGGCGGCACGTCGATCTCGACGACGCGAATGCGGTAGTAGAGATCTTCGCGAAAGCGTCCCTTTGCTACGGCGTCTTCGAGATCAACGTGGGTGGCGCAGCAAAGGCGCACGTCCGCATGCAGCGTTTCGCGGCCGCCCACGCGCTCGAAGGCGCGGTCCTGAATAAAGCGGAGAAGCAGGGCCTGACTGTCCGCCGGCAGCTCGGCGATCTCGTCGAGAAAGAGCGTGCCGCCGTGGGCCATCTCGACCTTTCCGCGCACGCGCCGGTCGGCGCCCGTGAAGGCGCCCCGCTCGTGGCCAAAGAGCTCGCTCGCCGCCAGGGCGCCGGGCAGGGTGGTGCAGTCCACGGTCACGAAGGGGCCGGTGCTTCGGGCGGAGTTGGCGTGCACGGCGCGGCTTAGCAGCGTTTTACCTGTGCCCGTTTCGCCGCGAAAGAGCACCGTCGCGTCCGTTTCGGCGGCGAGCATCAAACGCTCGTACACGGCTTTCATGGACGGGCTTCGGCCGATGATGCGGTTGATCGGTCCGCGGAGAACGACGCCGGGCGCCGACGCATCACGCGCCCGGAGGGACGTTAGGTCGAGAATGCTGTCGAGCTGCACCGCCAGGGCTTCGAGGTAGCGCGCGTCTTCCTCGTCGAAGGGTCCGCCGGCTTTGTTGAGCACCTGCACCACGCCGCGCACCGGCGCGCTCTTGCCGGCGCGCACGGGCGCCGCGAGCACGCTGCGCGTGGCAAAGCCCGTCGTTGCGTCCACGCTGCGATCGAAGCGCGCGTCCGTCCGCGCGTCGTCGACGCGGACCGTTTCGCCGCTTAGGGCGACGTGCCCAGCAATGCCCTGGCCACGCGCCAGCGTGAGCGAAGGCGCCTCGGGCAGGACGGCCACGCCCGTGACGAGCGATCCATCTTCGCTGTTGACGAGCCACAGCGTCGCGCGCGCCGCATTCATCGCCTCGGCGAGTTGGCGCCCGGCGAGGTCCAGCAGCGCATCGATGCCGACTTCCTTCGTGATGAGCGAAGAAAGGTCCACGAGCAGCGAGAGGCGTTTCATCCTCCTGCCACCATACGCCCTCGGGGCCGCGTTCACGAAGCGTGCGTGACCTGGCGAGCCTTGATGTCCATCACGAGCCCCTCGCGCGCAGCGCGGCTTCGGTGAAAGAGACGGCCGGCGCGCCCCTCGAGGGCGATCATCGCTTCGTCCTGGCGACTCGGGTCGTGATGAAAGAGCACGTACTCGCCCACGGAGGCTTGGCGCGCGAGGGCGGCGCCGGCCTCGTAGGTGGAATGGCCCCAGCCCACGCGCGAGGGCCCGTCCTCACCGCGGTACTCCGCAGGGGTGTATTGGGAGTCGAAGATCAGCACGTCCGCGCCTTCGGCCAGCTCGCGCAGCTTGCGGTCGATGGCGTGCGGCTGCTCGATGTCCGTGGCGTACACGACGGAGTGACCGTCGTACGTGAGACGGTACGCCAACACGCCCCCGCCGGGATGGTCGAGGTGCACAGACCGCACGGTCACGTCGCCGACGCGAAAGCGCTGACGGTCGCTCAGGGTGTGCGTCGTGATCGCGGCGGGAAGGTCCATCCATTGAACGGGAAAGTTGGGCGGACACATTTGGCGCGCCAATGCGCTACCGAAGGGCACGCCCGCGTCGCTTGCGCCGTAGATGGTCAAGCGCGTGGTGGGTCGGTAGAGGGGCGGAAAGAACGGAAGCCCCTGAATGTGGTCCCAGTGCAGATGGGAGAGGAGAAGCGTGACGTCGGCGTCACCGTGCATCGTGTTGCCCAGGGCGCGAAGCCCCGTGCCCGCGTCGAGCACGATGCGCTGCTCACCGCATCGCACCTCCACGCAGCTCGTGTTGCCGCCAAAGTACTGCGTGCCCGCCCCGGGCACCGGCACGCTGCCCCGTACCCCCCAAAACTGAACTTCCATCGAACCCATCGAACCTCCGTTTCCGGAGGCGTCCTGTGCATTGCGTATGCCAACGTAAAACCCCGGGGTTCGCGGGTGCTTGCATGGAAACGCAGCACCAGAAACGCGCGCTCTGCACCACGATCGAGCGGCCGCGAGCGGCGCCAGCCCCCGCTCGGTGGAATCCACGCGCTGTGGCTGTGCGTTTTCGCGCCCTTCGAACGAACGACGGGAGAACTTTGCGGCCTCCCATGCGTCCTGCGGCCCGGAGGTGACCATGACCCATACCCAAACGACCGCCCTACTCCTTGGATTCTTGACGTTTAGCGCGTCGACTGCCCACGCCGACTACCACGGAGACCGCCCAGAAGGCACGTTGACGGCCGTGGAGCTCAGCGTCGGGCTCGGCGTCATGGGCCACGTGTCCACGGGAGCGCCCGTCACGGGCTACGGCCATGATTCTGAACCCGGTCCCGTCGCCGACGGAACGCTGCGGCTGCTCTTCGGCAACAATCGGTACTTTCGGCACGGACTGACGGCCCGCGGCGCCTTCTTCGGCGGCCGGGCCTTCGGACGGCAGGGTTACGGCTACCGCTTCGGGCTTGGTGATTTGGCCTATACGGTGCGTACGCTGCTGCCTTGCATTAGCCAGCGGGACGGCGCCCGCTTCTACGCCTCGGCGTCCCTCGGCCTGACGGGAGGCTGGGCCGATGCGGGCGTCGGTCGGGGACCGAACAATGCCGACTACATCGCCCGCAGTACGGCGGCCGATGAGCTGGACCATGCGGTCCTCGGATGGGTGCTCGGTGGAAGCGCCGAGGTGCACTACGGAAAGATGCTTTTCGGGATCACCCTCGACCTTCGCCGCGTATGGGGCATCGACTCGCCCGTTTCCGACACGTGGCTGCGAAGTGCATCGCTGCGCTTCGGCTTTCGCTTTGACGCGTCAGACCGGCCGGCACAGCCCGAGCTGCTCTGAACGCCGCGCAGCCTTGCCGGTACGCACCAGCCTGGGCGGGGGCAGTGCGCTGAACGCTTTTCGCGAATCGATTTGACGGTGCCGTCCATCGGTGGCGCAACTGGCTCACGGAACGGTCGAACGCGCCGGCATGCCCCCCGATTCGACGCTTGAGCCGCCGCATGCCCGATGGCTTTGCGTGCAACTTGATGACGATGCCTTCCTCTGCAGCGAGGACGAGGCAGCCCTCTGGATGGAAGCACCGCCCGTTTCACCGATGGAGGAACGGCGGCGCTCGGAGAAGCGTAAAGCGCGGGAACTGCTGGCGTTGACGGTCTGGCTGGTTGGAACGATGGCATTGCCAGCCTTCATGCGAGCTTTTGTGTCCGACTCGACAATCGCCCGGGGCGTGTTCCGCAGCTGGTTTCTGGCCTGGCCCGTGGGGATCCTGGTGGCATTCTTGATCCGCGCGTTTCGAAATCAGGCCAGGCGCTCCAACGAAACAACCGGCCTGCGATTTCGGCCCATCGCCGTCGACGTGGCGGGCCTGCGAATCGCTGCGACGACGATTCGCTTCGACGAAGTTCTGGCCCACCACGTCGATGGCAACGCCGTGGTCGTGGACTTCCGCGGCCGTCGGCCTTCGCTTCGGCTCAAGTGGACGACGCTTGCGGAGGCCGAAGCGTTTGCACGGCGTATCGAAGCCGCCCGGCGTGAGTTCGACGGGCTTCGTCACGGCCGCGCCTACCGCTTCGCGAGGCGTCCCTAGGGCGTGGTTCTGCTTGTCGCCGATACGGACGCGAACCGTGGATCGCGCGCACGGCGTACCCAGCTTCTCTCGCCTGCACGCGCGATTGCGGTCACAATGGGTGCGTGTGCAGGCTGTTTGGGTTTCGCTCGACGATTCAAAGTCAGGTCCATCGCTCGCTCGTCGATGCAGATAACGCCCTTGGACGGCTGAGCGACGTGCATCCCGACGGGTGGGGCGTCGCGTACTACATTGACGGCGCGCCGCACGTGACGCGCAGCCCGAAGAGCGCGATGAACGACCACATCTTTCACCGTGTGAGCGGCGTCGTGGCGTCCGAAACAGTGATCGCGCACGTGCGCAAAGCGACCAAGGGCAACCTGCACGTCCTGAACTGCCACCCCTTTCAGTACGGGCGATGGACCTTCGCGCACAACGGCGACATTCCGAACTTCGAGGAGAAGAAAGAACGGCTGCGCGCCGAGATCGCGCCGCGCTTGCGCCGCTTCATCCTTGGCGAAACGGACAGCGAAGTCGTGTTCTTCCTGCTGCTCACGCATCTATCGAAGTACGGACCCCTTTCGGCGCGCTACAGCATTGAAGAGCTTGTCGACGCGGTGCGGGAAACGGTCGCGCTCGTTCGCGAGATTTGCGACGACGAGAGCGCGGAGAAGAAGGCCCTGCTGACGCTGATGATCACGGACGGCGCCACGATGGCCGCCGTCCAGTCGGGCAAGGAGCTCTATTGGTCGACGTACAAGACGCGCTGTGCCGATCGCGACACCTGCCCGAGCCTCTCCCAGTCGTGCGAAGCGCCCACGGAAACCGGCTTCGTCAACCATCTGCTCTTTTCGAGCGAGCGAATCACAGGCGAAAACATCTGGCATGAAATGGCGAAGGACGAAGTGGTGGGCGTCGATTGGCGCATGCGCCTGACGCGCACCCACCTCCATCGCCGCCAGCTGCCCGTGGCCGGCTAACGAGACCCTTCGGAGCGCTCCGCTTGCACCGGTTCGGCGCGCATGGAAACGATGGGGTGGGCCGTTCCCATTTCGATGGACATGTCGACCTCCGGCGCGGCTTGAGGCGTAGCGCTTGGTAGCGAAACGGGCGTAGCGCTTGGTAGCGAAACGGGCGTAGCGGTTGGGGCAGCAGCGGGCGGCGCACCTCCGCATGCGGCGAGGCACGGGCAAACCGCAAAGGCGGATCGATGGGCAATCGCCTTCAAAGGCGGTCTTCGGCTCCGGCGACGGACACCACGCAAAAGGTTCCTTTGGATGGTGATTCGGCGCCGGCTCACGGGCCCGTTGTCGTCGATGGGTCGCCGCCGGTACGATCGCTGGGCATTTTTTGCGCTCGTAGCCAAGCAAGCCAACGCCCGAAGGGTCACCCACACATGCCGATGCCCCGCACCGCCGCTTTTCTCGTTTTGCTCGTCGCCTGTGGTGGCGATCCCGCGCCGACCTCCAGCCCAACGCCGCCCGCACCGCCGCCGGTGAACGAAGACGCGCCGCGTGTCGAGGTTCACGAGTGGGGCCTGCTCGACGTCGCGGCAGACGGTTCGTACGAACTCGCGGCGGGTCCGGGCGAGCCGGAGCCGGCGGACCGGCCCGATCCCACTGTCACGACCGGCGTTCATCCTGCGCCCGCCGGGACGACCCCCATGAGCGCCGGCAACATGGGCACCGCAAACACGGGCGCAGGGCCCATTCGCCCGATTCGCCGTCCGGCCCGGCGAAAGCCCGTCCTCTATTTTCACATGAGTGGCGCTCAAGCGATGCCGATGCAGGTTGGCGTGACCGTGCCCGGACGGATTGCCGAACACTTTCCAATCGTCGAAACAAACGGCCAAACGCTGAGCTGGAACGTGGAGCTGAGCGCCGGTCCGTGCGATGCGATTGCCTACCCGCGGCGGGACGGTGCCGAATGCCAAAACGTGCCCGATGGCTACTGCGAGCTCGCCGACCTTCCGGACTACGTCACGGCGGACGGAGCGTGCGTGGCGGTGGGCAGAACGAAGTACGACTTCCTCTTCTACCGCAGCGGCGGCGGAGCCATGTCCATGCCGCTGATTCCCCGGTCCGTGGACGGCCAGATCGAGGTGCACAACCACAGTCTGGACCAGGACCAACGCGTGCACCTGCTCGACTTTCAAGGCGGCGCCGTCGTCGGTTCAAGCGTCGCCGTAGGCGGTGATAGGGCGTCCTTTCTCCCGCCGACGGCGGAAGGGGCGCTTCAGGTGCGGCGCGAGCTCGCCGCCAACCTTCGGCAGGGCGGGCTCACGGAGGCAGAGGCCGGTGCCTTCGAGCGCGCGTGGTTCGACGAGCTCTTCAACGCCGACCCGACGGGCGGCGCCCCCGTCGTTCGTCGCGCCGTGCTCTACGCCTTGCCCGAGTCTGCCCTTTCGGGCGTCAGTCAGCTTTCCTTCGAACCGGCGCCGGACGATGTGAAGCGCGTTTTTTGGGTACGCCACGAGATCTAGAGAAGCGGCCCGCTAGACTCCCGTCGATGGCGAAAGCCTGACTTTCGATGGCGGCGTCGCTCTTCGGTCACGGCTCGGCCCGCTCCCGCATCGCGCTTTGCGTGTAAAAGCGAGGCTCTCGCCCTTTCGGTCCCTTTAGCGGGTCGTTTCGCTAGACCCTTTCCTCCGCCCGTGAAGCGCGGGATGCTTTGCCGATGGCTCGCGCGATCGTTCTTTCGTTTCTGCTTGGCTGCGTTTGCGCCTGCGACTCGGTCCCGGCGGTAAACCGCGATGCAAGCGGCGACGGCGCCGAAGTCCCTGACGCAAGCCGCGAGGGCGGCGCCGATCCGCGCCTTGATGGAGATGGCGACTCGATCAGCGATCGCCAAGAGGGTGACGGCCGCACGGATACGGACGGCGATGGGACACCGGACGCGGAAGACGGCGACAGCGACGGCGACGGCATCGACGACGCGGACGAAGCCGGCGACGGGGACCTGTCGACGCCGCCGCGGGACACGGATGGCGATGGCAGACCGGACTTTCAGGATACGGACAGCGACGACGACGGGCTCAACGACGCGTCGGAGCGTGCGCGCGGCACCGATCCCACCGACACGGATAGCGACGACGACGGCGTGGATGACCTCACGGAGGTCGTGGCGGACACCGATCCGCTCGACGGTGCGGACAGCCCCACGGCCAATGGCGACTTCTTCTTTCGCGTACCCTTCGAAGAAGCCCCTACGCCGGGCGACGACACGCTTGTATTCGCTACCGAGATACGTCGGGCGGACGTTCACTTTATGATCGACACGAGCGTGTCGATGCAGGGGTTCATCAACACGATTCGCACGTCGCTCAACGAGCGCATCGTGCCTGGCGTACGCGACGCGATCGAAGACGTGCACTTTGGCGTGGGACAGTTCGACTACTGCCCCCAAACCAACTTCAGTCCGTCGATCTGCGTGGGCATCACCATGGAGCAACCCAGCACGGACGATCCGGACGCGACGCGTGCGGCCCTTGCTTCGCTCACGGCGGACTGCCGGCCGGTGAACGAGCCCTACGCCCAAGCGGCCTGGGTGTGGGCCACCGGCGATACGTCGCGCTGGCCCCTGATGGCGCCGCGCGATTGCCCCGACGGCACCACCGGTTACGGCTGCGTGCGGGAAGGCGCGCTGCCGATTCTCGTCGTGATCGGCGACGAACCCTTCGCCGAGTCGTACCGAACGGCGATCGGCGCCTGCTCAAGCGCGCGCAACTGTTCGACCTGCAGTGACTTCCCCGATCCGGAAACGGTGAGCGACGCCTTCGTCGACATCGGCGGTCGCTTGATCGTACTCGGCCGAACGGGCCGCTCCGCCGAGTGGGGACCGATGGTGAGCGCGACGGGCGCCGTGGGCGCCGACGGCGAGCCGCTGGTCTTTGCGGATGCCGGCGCCACGACGGTGGACGCGAGCGTGGTGGACGCGATCGAGGCCCTCGCCGCTTCGACGCCCCTCGACATCAGCGCCCGAGCCGTGGACGCCGAAGGCGACGACGTGGACGCGACGGAGTTTATCGAGCGCATCGAAGTCAACGCCGCCGGCGGCGTGGCCGATCCGCGCGATGCCACCACGGTCTGTGTGGGTGGCCTGCCGAGCGCCGATCGGGACAGCGACGGCTTCGACGACACCTTCACAGCTGTCACTCCAGGAACGCCGGTGTGCTTCGACGTCATCCCACGCATGAACACCACGGTCATGCCGACGGACACCCCACAGGTGTTCCGAGCGGTCATCGAGGTGCTGGGTGATGGCGTCACCGTGCTCGATCAGCGCGACGTCTTTTTCCTGGTGCCGCCAGACGGCGGCATCGTGATCCTGTAGCGCGCCACGAGCCGTCCGCAGGTGTTCACCCGCCTTGGGATCCGCTTCGCTCAACGTCGGAGGCGTACGTTCGCTTGCGGCGCCCCGGGTGCAGGCGGATGAGCGCCAGGTCTGGACGCTCCGCCGCGCATCCGTTAGCTAAGGACTATGGGGTTTCGGGGTTGGGTCCTTCTTCTTGCGTTTGGATGCGGATCGGCGCCTCCGCCTTCCGCCGAGGAGCCACGGGAGCCCACGGAGGCCGAGGTCGCGGCGCGGCAGCAAGCGCTGCAGCTTCAGTCGCACGTGGCGCGACTGGAAGCGCAGCTGCGGCGCCAAGAAATGCAGATCGCCGCGCTGGAGGCGGTCATCGCCGAGGCGCAGCCCGGAGAAATCGCGCCGTGCAGCGGCGCCGCTCCCAGGGTTCCCGCGGGCTCGCGCGTACCTCCGACGGTGGCTTCGCCGCCGCCACGCCCCGACGAGGTGGAGAACGCGTGGGGCGCCGTGGTTCATTTCCGTCCGAACGAAGCGCCGCTCCTTCGTGAAGACGAAGCGCGCGCCAGCACGTTGCTCGAGCGGCGGCAGGCCGACATCGCCGCCTGCCGCATGGCGCATGGCAACCGCCCCCGGGTGCTTCGTCAGTTTCAAAACCCGTGCATCGACGCCATCGTGAGCGCCCTCGAGTCGGACAACACGTACCATTGGATTGTGGTGTGGGAAAACGACGAGCCGAGCGACTTCTTCGCCCTTCGGCAGGACCGAACGCGGCTCACCGGGTCGTCGCGTCGCCGCGCCAACCGGCGAGTGAACCGACGGGTGAACCGGCGGCCGAGGAGCGAACTGACGTCTCCTTGGACGCCTTAGCCATCGCACGTTCCCTCGGCGCTTTGCAAAACGTGCCGCCGGGGCCCGCATGGCGTTGGGTGGCGAACGCGGCTCAGCGCTGAAGGTCCGCCGCAAAAGGCCGTTAGAAATCTCGGAGCGGGCGATCCACGGCCCCCTTGGATGCCCTATAGTTCTGACAAGTGAACTGGAAAATTGCACTCATTGCGGCCGTAGGACTCCTCGGCTGCGGTTCAGACGGCCCAGGCGACCTCGGCGACACCGGAATTATTGGTGATCTCGACGGCGGCATGGACGTTTCCACCGGCATGGACGTCGGTCCGATGGACCTGGGCCCTACCGATGTGGGGGTCGATGGCGATGCCGGCGGCGACGACGCGGAGGTCGACATGGGCGCGGGGCCCTGCGGCGGTGAGATGTGCGAAGCTACGGAGGTCTGTGACGCCTCGGAAACCTGCGTGCCCCGCGACTGCGGCGCAGCGGACGCGTGCGGCGCGACGGAAGAGTGCGTGCCCCAAGACGTGGGCGCCCTTTGCGTGGATATCTCCTGCGCGTCCGATCTGCAGTGCCCGATCGAGCGCTTCTGCGACGCCAGCGGCGTTTGCGTGGACGACACGTGCGTTCCCTTCGTTCAGCGCTGCAGCCCCACCGATCCGCTCGTCGTGGAAGAGTGCGCGGCCAACGGTGGCGGCTTCGGTTCGTTCGCGACCTGCCCGGGCGGCCTGACGTCGGCGGGCACGGCGAGCGAATGCACGGCCATCGACGCGACGGCCGCCGGATGCACCTGCGTGGACGATTGGGACTGCCCGGGCTCGCAAACGTGCGACGTCGGCACGTGCACGGGCTCCGTAGAAGCGCCGACCTGCCGCCTGCCCGCCGCGGACATCACGGACGTGCTGCCCGCCCAGGAAGTCGTGTGGGGCGGCGCCAACGCTTCGGACGTGCTTACGCGGCTGCGTCTCGTCGACGGCGCCGACGTGCCCTTGGCGAGCGACGACCCGCCGGCGGACGGCCCCGCGCCGGCCGAGCTCAGCCCCTGGGCGAGCGTGGGACAGGTCACCCAAACGCCGATCGTCGCCAACCTCGACGACGACAACGGCGACGGCCGCATCGACGAACGCGACGTGCCCGAGGTGCTCTTTTTGACGTTCTCGGGCAGCGGCGACGCAAACAGCAACGGCGTGCTTCGTGCGATTCACGGCGGCGGCACCTTCGAAGACGGTTCGAGCCGCAAGGGCCGCGACTACCTCGCCGTTTGCGGCGATAACCGCTGGCTGAGCGGCGCGTTCTTCGACAGCACCGGCGAAACGCTTACGGACGAGCCCGCCTGCGGCGACGCCGCCGAGCTTGATCCCGGTTCGACGCTGGCCGTCGGCAACCTCGACTACGACGAGGCGAACCAACCGGAGATCGTCGTCTTTGGTCAGGCCGCCGACGGCGACGGCTTCGATGTTCGATCGGGCCGCATCTTCATCTTCGACAACGAGGGACGGGAGATCTTCCGCTCCGAGCTCTTGACCTTCGAGAACGTCGACAGCTCGGCGGAGAATCCGGGCGTCACCTTGGCCAACGTGGTGCCTTCGGCCGATCCGGCGGACGAGCTGGTGGAGATCATCATCGGCCGCGACGTGTTCATCCTCGAGTCGAGCCCGGCGGGCCTGACGATTGCCAACCGCTTGAGCGGTGCGGACCCCTCGGGCGTGTCCACGGGCGCGGCCCTAGGCACCAACGGTCAAGGCCCGGTGAACTGCGTCGCAGACCTGATCGCCGCGCGCCCCGGTTTGGAGATCGTCGCCGGCACCACCGTTTACGGCGTGCCCCTCACGGACGCCGGCGAGCTGGACGTCGCGGCCAGCACGCTCGCGCCGCTCGGCTCGGCGGGCCGAAACGGCTTCTGCGCCATCGCAGACGTGTGGGGCGCGGATACGAATCTCGCGCCCGGACCGGCGAACACGCTCGACGAAAGCCCCGAGCTCGTCGTGATCGACGGCGGCAACGTGTACGTCTACACGATTGCGTCGGCGCTCGTGGACGACGACTACGAAGTCACGCTCACGCCCATTCCCGGCGCCAACGGCCTGGCGACGCCGGGCGGCGGCGAAGGCGGCGCGCCGAACATCGACGACTTCGACGGCGACGGCTTTCCGGAGGTCGGTACGGCCGCCCGATCCGGCTACGTGGTCTTCGACTTTCAGGGGGCGAGCGCCGCGTGCCCGGCATGGTCGGATTTTCAGGACAACCAGAGCACGATTCCGCGCACGCCACCGGCCACGACCTGTTCGGAGGACGCCGACTGCAACAGCGGCGACCCCTCGAGCTGGGCCTTCGCCTGCAACGAAGCGGGCAACTCGGGCGCCGGCGCGTGCGTCTGCCTGCACAACGGCTGGCAGCGGATCACGCAAGACCGCTCGAGCAACGTGACCGGCTCGAGCGTCTTCGACTTCAACGGCGACGGCGCCGCGGAGGTCGTCTACAACGACGAGTGCCACTTCCGCGTGTACGACGGACTCGCCGGCGACGAGCTTTTCCTCGAGCCCAGCGAAGGGCGCACGCGCATCGAGTACCCGATCGTGGCGGACGTCGATAACGATGGAAACGCGGAGATCATCTTCGCGTCGTCGAACGAATCCGGCTTCTGCACGAACGCCAGTCAAAGCGCCGACTGCACGGCGGCCAACGAGGCCACCGTGTGTCCCTCCTTTGGCGCGGACTTTGGCCAGAGCTGCGTGGCGGACAACTGCACGATCGTGCCGCCCGCCGGTAGCAGCATCGCGAACATTCGCGACATCTTCAACAACGGCATCGAGATCTGGGGCGACCCCAGCGACCGCTGGGTCGGTGCCCGCCGCGTGTGGAACCAGTACAGCTACCACGTCACGAACGTGAACGAATCGGGCGTCATCCCGCGCTTTGAACCGAACAGCTGGCAGCCCCTCGGAAGCCGCTTCTTTAACACCTATCGAAGCCAGCCCCGCTCCTTTGGCGTGGCGCCGGACCTGACCGTCGACCGCGTGCAGGTGTCGTCGCCCGACGCCGCCTGCGGCATGCTCTCGACGCAGCTGACGATCTCCGTATCGGTGACCAACATTGGCGACCTGCGCGTCGGCGCTGGCGTTCAGGTGGCCTTCATCGGTGTCTTCCCGGACGGCGAGGAGATCCTGCTCAACGCCGAGGGAGACCCGCTCCTCTTCACGCTCACGAGCACCCTCGAGCCGCGAGGCACGCTGATCTTCGAGGTCGGTTACGCGGCGGCCAACAACGGCCGCACGGAGCTGCCCATGGAGGTGCGCGTGATCATCGATCCGGCGAGCTCGCTGCTCGATCCCGGCGACACGACGCGGCCCGACGGCGCCGCCCGCGAGTGCGACGAGTCCAACAACGAACTCGCCCAAATGGTCGCGCCCGGCGAACAGCTCGCGGACCTTCGACTCACCCTCGAGGACACCGCCGGCGACTGCCCGAACCCGACGATCGCAGGCGAAGTCACCAACGATGGATCGCTGCCGGCGGAGAACGTCGTCGTGCGCATCTTCGCGGGCGATCCCGCCGCCGGCGGCATGCAGATCGCCGACGTTGTGATCGAAGGTCCGATCGCCCCCGGCGAAAGCGAGAGCTTCACGGCCACCCTCGACGAGTTCCCCGAGAACCGCACGATCCGCGTGTTCGGCGTGGTCGATCCGGACGGCGCGATCGAAGAGTGCAACGACGCCAACAACACCGCCGGCCCCACCGCCGAGCGGCAGTGCGTGGGCCTGCTCTAAGCGGACCATTTTCAAATGGTCTGCTCCTAGTACCTCGCCACAGGAGTTTTGACCGATTGAGTGCGGCCCTCGCCGTCGATCTCGCCGGCCC
>JBCCRV010000052.1:0-18743 GCA_039201085.1 Myxococcota bacterium
CGCCTTCGATGACGGCGATGGCCCGGTCGATGCGCGCCAAGCTGCTTTCCCGGCCAAGAATGACGAGGGTCTCGTAGAGGCCCGGGCTCTTGGTGCGTCCCGTCAGCGCCATGCGCGCCGGCTGGGCCACGGCCTTCATCTTCAGCGCGTCGCGCTCGATCCAGCCCTTGATGGACGCTTCGAGCGTTTCCGCGTCGAAGGGATCGGCGGCGGCGACGAGCTCGCGCAGCGTCTTCAGCTGCGGCAGATCTTCAGCCCGCATGAACTTGCGCTGGCCCTTTTCTTCGTACGTGAGCGCGTCGTCGGGCCGGAAGAAGTAGTCGAGGCCGTCCGCAAGCTCGATGAACGTCGCGCAGCGAAGCTGCACCGGCGCGATCGCCGCGATGAGCTTTCGATCGTCGGGCGCCACGTCCAGTCCGCGCTTCTTCAGCCAGGGCACCACGCCCGTGGCCAGCTCGGCGTCATCCAGCATGCGCAGGTGCTGGGCCTGCACGTGTTCGAACTTCTTGCCGTCGTAGCGGCCCGCCGTGACGCCGACGTGCTCCCAGCTGAACTTCTCGATGAGCTCTTGCCGCGTGAAGATCTCCTGATCGCCGTGGGACCAGCCGAGGCGCGCGAGGTAGTTGATGACGCCATCCGGCAGGTAGCCGAGGTCGCGGTACTCGAGCACGCCCACGGACGCGTGCCGCTTGGCGAGCTTCTTGCCGTCCGGCCCGTGCACCATGGGCAAGTGCGCGAAGCGCGGAAGCTCGGCGCCGAGGGCCTTGTAGATCAAGATCTGCAGCGGCGTGTTGACCATGTGGTCGTCGCCGCGGGCGACGAGCGTCATCTTCATCGTGATGTCGTCGACGGCGCAGCCAAAGTTGTAGAGGGGCAGGCCGTTCGGGCGCAGGAGCACGAAGTCCTGCTGCTCCGTGTTCGACACGCTGATCGGACCGCGCAGCACGTCGTCCCAGCCCGTTTCCCCCTCCAGCGGCGTCTTGAAGCGCACCGAGTGGGGCACGTTCGGATCGCCGTCGGTGCGATCGCGCCAGGGCGAACGAAATCGAAAGCCCCGCTTGCCGCCGCTCGCCTTCTCGTAGGCGGCGCGCATCTCCGCGATCTCTTCCTTCGTCGCGTAGCAGCGGTAGGCGTGGCCGGAGGCAATGAGCTTGTCCGCGTATTCCTTGTAGAGCCCGAGGCGCTCCGTCTGAAAGTAGGGGCCCGCGTCGCCGCCCACCTCCGGACCTTCGTCCCAGTCGAGGCCGAGCCAGCGCATCGACTCGAGCACGACCTGCGTCGCCTCGTCCGTCGAGCGCGCCGCGTCCGTGTCCTCGATGCGAAGCACGAACTGGCCGCCCGTCTGGCGGGCGTAGAGCCAGCAGTAGAGGGCCGTGCGAACGCCGCCAATGTGCAGCGAACCGGTGGGCGAGGGAGCGAAGCGAACGCGCGTCATGGCGCCCGTATAGCCCACGGGCTGCCGAACGCCACGCAGCGCTGCCAGCCTACTCGAGTTCGCTCAAGTCCCAGTGGGGACCAAGCTGGCCGCAGCCTTCGCGGCCGATGTCGACGCGGCCCGGGCAATCGTCTTCGTCGCCGGCGTCGTTCGCCGGGCCGTTGCCACACTGCACGTCGTTGTAGAGGGGCCGATCGTCGCTGCCCGGACCGGGTCCGAGGGCGTCGCACACTTCGCGCACGGTGCGCGTGCCGACGGGCGTCTCGACTTCGATCGGACCGATGTTGTGGTCGAAGCTCGTTTCGCAGTAGCAGCGGTCGCCGACCGAGTAGCTGTCGGCCCAGCTGCGCCCGCCGGGGTTGCGACCGGCAACGTCCACGACCCGGACGATGTCCGGGTGGGTGCCTTCGGGCGAAGTGCACACGTCGTCTTCGCAGCGGCCCGAGAGGCAGTCGTCGGGGCGGCTACAGGCAGCGAAGTTGCGGCAGCCATCGCAGGAGCCGCCGCAGTCGATGTCCGTTTCGTCGCCGCTGCGCTCCCCGTCGTCGCAGCGTCCGGCGGACGCATCCTCAGCGCTTGAATCCTGCAGTTCGTCGCTATCCGCGGCACTGTCTTCGGCGGCACTGTCTTCGGCGGCACTGTCTTCGGCGGCACTGTCTTCGGCGGCACTGTCTTCGGCGGCACTGTCTTCGGCGGCACCATCTTCGGCTGCGTCGCCTTCGATAAACCCATCCTCGGCGGTGTCCGGTGGCGCAGCGTCCTCCGCGGCGCTGTCGTCGCCGCATGCCACCAAGCCTACGATAAGGAGAAGCATCCACAGACGGCCCATCGATACAGCGTACCTCGCTTCCGCCTTGTACGGCGAATCGGACGCGTAATGCCCCAGAACAGACGGCCGAACCCGGCCGCACCGGCTCGACCACGGGCCGGTGTCTTGGCACACTGGACGGGTGGCGCGCCGTGTTCAGGACGTGGATGTAGTCGTGGTTGACGGTTCGCGTTGGCCGCTCGTGCATTCCAAGTACCCAAAGCGCATCGAAGACGGTGACGTCTTCCTTCAGACCTTTCGCCAAGGCATTGAAACGGTCCTGGGAATGCGCCCGAACCAACCCTTTCTCCATCTTGCGGATTTGTCCCAAACGGAGAACACGGTGAATGCAAAATCTCGGCGTCGCATGGCGGAGATGCTCACGGAACTCGAAGAGGAGTTTGGAAAACCGATCGCGGACTGCGTCGTGGTACGCTCGCGCGCCCTGCAGCTGATCGGCACGGGCGTCACCTTTCTTCAGGGCTCGCTTCGCTACACGCGCAAGTTCTTCTCGGACCTGGACGAAGGCGAGCGCTGGCTTCTTTCAAGGGCCGAAGATGCGGGTTTGAGCTTTCCGCTTAGTACGCCGGCGCGCGCATCGGCGTCGTAGTGAGCGCGCTCGGACGTCGGGCGCCGGGCATCGGTCGGGGGCAAGAGACGTTCACCCGTCTTCCGAAGACTCGTCGGTTACACCGTACGCGCGGAGAGTACGCGGGTGCACGCGGTTTGCCAGAGTCACCGGTGCGAGTGCGAGTAGGGGTATGGAGTAGGGGCACGGGCACGGGGCAGCTGGGAGAAGAACGGGTGTTCTTCGCCCACCTGCTAGCGAAGGCCGTACTTCTTCATGCGTCGGTAGAGCGTGTTTCGCGGCATCGCCAAACGCCGGGAGGCTTCGCTCACGTTCCAGCCGACGTCCTGAAGCACGGCGCCAATGCGCGCCGCTTCGTCTTGCTCGAAGGCGTCGCGGCTTTGCGGCGCCGCCGAGGGCGGCATACCCAGCTCCAAGTCGTCCGCTTCGATGCTTGGTCCGGGGGCGAAGATCAGGGCGCGTCGTAGCACGTTCGCCAACTCGCGTACGTTGCCCGGCCAGGGGTGCGTGAGAATCGTGCGTAGGGCACCTTCGCTAAGCGCCTTGGCGGGCACGCGCTGCTCTTCCGCAGCGCGCGCCAAGAGCGCTTCGCAAAGGAGCGGAAGATCGTCCGTGCGTTCGCGCAGCGCCGGCACGGGCAGCGTCACCACCGCCAAGCGGTAGTAGAGGTCTTCGCGAAAGCGCCCGTCGGCCACTTCTTCGCGCAGGTCACGGTTCGTTGCTGCGAGCACGCGCGCCGCGAAGGGCCGGGGCGCGTCGGCGCCGACCGGCAGGACTTCGCGCTCCTGCAGCGCGCGAAGAAGCTTGGCCTGCATGGGCAAGGCCAGCTCGCCCACTTCGTCGAGCAGCACGGTGCCTTCGCCGGCGGCCACAAAAAGCCCCTCGCGGTGATCGGTGGCGCCCGTAAACGCGCCGCGGCGATGGCCGAAGAGCTGCGATTCGAGCAGCGCTTCAGGAAGAGCCGCGCAGTTGACGGCCTTGAAGGGCAGCGCGTCATCGTGATGCAGAGCACGCGCGACGAGCTCCTTACCCACGCCGCTCTCGCCTTCGATGAGCACGGACACGGCCCGACCTTTGAGACGGTCAAGCATGTCGAAGACCCGGTGCATCGCCACGCTGCGTCCGATGAGCGGCGCGTGATCGGTGCGCGCTTCGCGGCCACCGGCGATGCGCGCGAGGGCCGTTTCGCTCGCCGAGAGAGCCGCCTCTTGGGCCTCGAGTCTAGACGTGCGCTGGGCGACTTCCTGCTCCAAGCGGGCCGCTTTCTCTTCGAGTTCGGCGCGCAGCTGCGCTCCTTGAAGGGCGAGGGCGACTTGGTCCGCGAGCAGCATCAAGCGCTCGAGCGTCGCGGCGTTGAAGTGGCCCGGCAAGAAGCGGTGATCGACGTAGAGCGCACCGAGCACACCGTCGGGCGATTCGATCGGAACGCACGCGACGGACTGGAGGCCCATGGCCAGCACCGAACGCTGCTGCACGTAGCGCGGATCTTCACGGGCGTTTGTGGTCAACACGGGCGCTCGGCTTTCGACCACTTCCTCGGCGATCGAGCGGCTGAAGCGAAGCGCCGGCTGACGAAGTCGGTCCCGGTCCATGTTGCGAGCCGTCGCCACGCGCATGGGCGCTTCCGCGAGCAGCACGAAGCCCCGTTCGGCGCGGCTCAGCTCGATGGCGGCGTCGAGCGCGTGTTCGAGAAGGGCCGCCGTCGGCAGGTTCGAGTTGAGCTTCCGGTTGATCTGCAGGATGCGGCGCAGGGTCTGGGCGTCGCCCTCGCCGCTTTCGGACGGCCTTTGACGGCGGCGAAGCCCCACCCGCAGGGGATGGGCCTTGAACGCTTCGGCGGCTTCGCGATCGAGGCTCAGCAGGATCTCGTCCCAAAGGAGCCGCGCGCGCTCGGCCCATTCGTCCGCCGCCGCGTCGGCGCCCAGTTCACGCAGCACCGACGCGGCGCGTCCGGCGATCTCCGCCTGAAGCGCCCGATCGGCCGAAGCCTCCGCCAAGCGCTGCGCATCGCGCACGGCATCAAGGACGGAAGGCTGCACCTTGGCGCTTAGCAGTGCCGCCCGAGCGCGCAGATCGATCGCGCCAAGGGCATCGGCCTCGCGAACGCACGCGTCGCCCAGCTTCTGCCGCGCTTCGATGTATTCACGCGGAGCATCGGCCTGGGCGGAATCGGCCGCCTCACGAAACGCCGCTTCCGCCGCCGCCCGTTCACCCCGCAACTCGTGGCGCTCACCGCGCGCGATCAAAAGCGCCGCCCGGAGCGCGCCCTCGGCTTCGTCGGCGTCATCAAGCCAATAGGACGCGCGCGCGTCGTCGCCGCAGGCCAGGTGCAGGTTCGCCAGGTTGAAGCGCAGGATCGCAACGGTCGTCTTCGATGCCTCCGTGCCTTGGGAAAGCGCGCGGCAAAGACGATGGGCACGCTCGTAGCCCCGCAGCGCGTCGCCCCACCGGCCGAGCTGCTGCTGCGCCGTCGCGAGGTTCATCGCGGCCGTCGCGCGCAGATCGGCCAGGTCGGCATCCTCGCTCAGCGTAAGGGCGCGCTCGTAGGCCGTCGCAGCCGCGCGAGGGTCGGCGGCGCGCGACGCCGCAATGCCCCGGTAGACCCATCGACGCGCGCGGGTTCGGGCGGAGCGGTCGGGCCACGCCGCGTCGGCCGCGTCGAGGGCTGCTTCCGCCGCCAGCCGCTCATCGAGGTACGCGAGGGCCGCGCCGCGCGTTTCCAAAAGCGCCGCACGCTTCGGTGCGTCAATTTCAACGTCGAGTGCATGCTCCACCTGTGAAAGGGCGCCCGAAAAGTCGCCCGCGCGAAAACGTACGCGCGCGATCGTCGGCGCGTCTTCGCTCGCTTGGGCACTCTCCACCGCTTCATCGATGCGTCCCAGTCCGAGAAGGGCGAGGGCGCGTTCGCGCGCGAAGTCCGCGCTGTGCGCCGCGCCTTCGAGGCATGTGAGCGCAGCAGCGTGCTGACCCGCTTCGCGCAGCGCGCGCACTTGAAGCTCGGCGCCGGCCCAGCCTTGCAGAGCCGCACGCCAACCTTCGGGGTCGTGCGCAAAATCCGCGTCACGCGCGAGCGCATGGGCGCCTTCAGGATCACCGGCAAAGTAACGGTGGCGCGCTAGGGCCGGTCCCTTTGCATGGGCGGCAGCGCGTCGGTGCGCGGCCGCCGTTTCGTCGGGCAGCGCCTCGCGCAACCAGTCG
Source organism: Myxococcota bacterium (assembly GCA_039201085.1). Lineage (GTDB taxonomy): Bacteria > Myxococcota_A > Polyangia > Polyangiales > Houyiibacteriaceae > JBCCRV01. The sequence continues at coordinate 6,031 of JBCCRV010000052.1, forward strand.
GCGTCCGAAGGGCGGCGCAGCGCCGCCCCTGCGGTCACGCGGCGAACGAGGCCGAGCGCTTCGAGGGAGGTGAACACGTGCGTCTCGAGGTGCGCCGGTCCGGCCACGAGTTCCGCGAGGGCCTGCCGGAGGGCGGGATCGTCGGGCACGGTTCGGCGGGGCTGATGCACCGTTCTGCGCAGGGCGACCTCCACGTCGGCTGGAAAGCCGCCCGTGAGCGCATGAAGGCGCCCGGCATCTTGCACGCTGAGCGCCGGGTCCCAGTGCTGAAGCTCGCTCGGGCTCAGCGGAGCGATGGCGTGACACGCGCAGGTCGCTACGGGAGCGTCGCTCGTCGCGACGAGAAGAAGCGACGCTTCCGGCGGCATGGCGCGCACGTAGCGGTCCAGCCTCGACGCGGCCACATCGTCGGCGAACACCGCGACCCGAAAGCCGGATGCGAGCGCCCAGTCCTCGAGCTGCGGGCGAAGGGGGCGCTCGATCGCGTCGGCGAGGCCTTCCCAGCCGCGGCGTAGGCCCGGCATCTCCACAGCCCTCGCCCCCGACTGTTGCGCAAAGAGCTTCAGCTCGGCCAGCAGCCGCGACTTGCCCGAACCGGGCGCACCGATCAGCGCAAGCGCGCCGCCCGCCCCGCTTTCGCACCAGGTGCGCAGCGCCGGATGAAGCGCGGCGAGCAGCCCGTCGCGACCGACGAGCGTTCCCGGTCGAGGCGCCGCTCGCCCCAGGCGTTCAAGGAGTGCGGCGGCAGAAGAAATGCGCCGCTCAACGGGCGCGCAAAGCTCATCGACGAGCGACGCACCGGCGCCGTGCAGACGGCCAGCAAACGCGCGACCAAGGGCGTAGAGATCGGCACGGCCGTCCGCAACGCGGCCTTCGACCAGCTCCGGCGCGACGTAGCCCGGCGTGCCGACCTGCAGCGAAGAGCGAAGGGGCACAGCGCCGCCCAGGTCAATGAGTGCGCCGCGACCTTCGGGCGTCAGCACGATGTTCGCCGCGCTGAGATCGCCGTGGCGAAGCCCAGCTTGGTGCAGCACGTGCAGCCCCTCGGCCACATCGCCAAGGGACTCGAGCGGTGCCATGTCGAAGCCATCGAGGGTGGTTCCCGGTGTCCAGTCCACCACCATAAATGCGTCTTTGTGCAGCCCGAGATCACGAAGCCCCGGAAGGCGTTTGCTGCGAAGCCGACCGAGCGCGCTAACCTCGGGCCCAAGGGGCATCGGGGATTCGAAGCGCTTGATCAGCACCTCGGCGCCGTCCAGTCGATCGCGCCCGCGCCAAACGTTCGTTCGAAGAGCCCGTTCAAGCTCGAAGCGCCCCACCAGCAGCTCTGGTGTCGAGCTCATGGCGCTTGGTACACTTTGGAACATGTTGGCGCAACAAGGGACGCCTTAGCTGCATCCTGGCGGGGGTGCGTATGCCGATAAACGTCGGAAATCGCGTCGCTTGTCATATTCTCAGGGTCGCCGCGATCGATCGGCACGGGCTTTGTAAAGGGGGTCCGCATGCGTACACGTTCCTCCCTTTCCTTCCTTTCCCTTCTCCTTTTCATGGGCTGCAGCGATTCGACAGACGCCGAGTCCGACGCGGCCCCGACGATGGACGCCGCTCTGCTTGATGCTGCCATGAGCGACGCAGCCATCGGCACCGACGTGGCCATTCCATCTCCGGATGCTGGCGTCGACGCCGCTGCGCCGGACATGGCTGTGGTCGACGCCGCTGCGCCGGACCTCGCCTTCGATGCGCCGCCGGTCTCTTGCGACCCCGCTCCAAACGGTGGCTGCGCCGACGGTCCGCTCCAGTGGTTCTGGAACGGCTTCGACTGTGGTCAGCGCGCTGACTGCGAAAAGACCGGTTACGCAACGTTCGGCGAATGTCGAGGGGCCCACGAGGCATGTGAGGGGCCTGGCTTGTGCGATATACCGCCGACCTTTGCCGACCCCTGCTTGGGCCCCGAAGGTTTCATCGACGGATGGATGTGGGACGGCACGGCCTGCGTTGAAGGCTGCGATTATCTCGATCTCTTTTCGGTCATGTACACGACGGAAGCGGAGTGCAGCTTTCACCAAGCCGAGTGCGGTATCGACCGCGCTTGCGGCGCAACCGTAGGTGTGGGTTGCTTCACCGTGAGCGAGCTCGAGGAAGCGGTTTTCAGCGATGAGAACAGACCCGACGACTGTAGCTTCATCGGATTTACCGGCGAGCGTGTCTTCGTGGCCCCCGACGCTGCCGAATACCGCGTGCGCATCACGGACGTCGGGGGCGGCGCTGCCGTGGCCGTTACGCCAGGAGCCTGTCGCGCGGGCGAAGGCGCCACGAGCGCGTGCTTGGACGAGGGCGCAAGCGTCATCATTCCGCAGCAGGCCTTGGGGGTCGGCTCCACGAGCGATCGGGCCTACACGATTCGGGTCGGACCGCGCACAGGTGTTGGTAGCATGACCGTATGCATCGAGCGGGTGGAGTGAACCGAACGGCTCTATGGGCGGCGGCGTTGGTCACCCTCCTCGGCGTAAGCTGCACGGGCACGCCCATGCCTGCGCCGCCGATCGAGCCTCCGCCTCCGCCCGATCCAGGGCGCATTCTCATCGAAGAGCCCCAACCGACCTCTCCCGGTTCGCTCACTGGACAGCCGGGCGCCGTTGACGCGGGACTGCGGCTTTCCGTGCTCTACCTCGACGGCACCGGAGACGCGGTGGTGATCGAACCGGAAGCCGATGGCTCCTTCTTCGTTGAGATCGACATGGGCGTGACGCGACTCGAGACGATCGACGAGGACGGAGTTCGCTCGGCGCCCGTCGACCTCGACGGACAGGGCGTGGTCGAGGTGGCGCTCCCCTGCCTATTGGTGCCAAGCCCCGTGGTGACGCCCGGCGAGCTTGAACTGGAAAACACCTGCGCCGAATCGGTCGGCGTTGAACTGCGCCTTCGGCGGGCCGGCTCCTTCGACGTCATGGAAGGCCCTCTCGAGCTGGCGCCGGCGGAAACGCGCACAATTGCCGTGGGAGCGGGCGGCGCCGTCGATGCACTCTTCATCGAGGTACAGCGTCCGATCGTGGAGCGACGAGCCGCAACGCTCGAATGAGGGCGCACTTTTTCCCTTCATTGGCAGGGTTGCGCCGGGTTTTCCATTGTTCGGCTAAAGAAACCGAAGAACGATCCGTTTGCCGTTCCGTGGCGCTTTCCGGACCGAGCGAGGCGGCTTCGCAGTGGGAAGCGACCCGCCTGAGCGGCGGACGGATGAAGTCGAGCCACGCCCCCCGCCCCATGCATGCGATGTTCGCCGTAGGGACGGCGGCGGCCGTCGGCGCGGTGGTCACGTGCGTGGGCGGCAAAGACGTTCAGACCGGCGCCCAGTCCATGGGGCATCACCTCCGCTTTCACCTGCACTGGGCTCAATGAGCGCGCTCATGCGCGCAAGCCATATGCGGTCCAACCTGGTGGCGCTCGGACAGCTCAGCAGAGCCCACGAACGGGACGTTCGCGCGCAGGTTCCCGAAGCCGTTAAGGCGATCAACGCGTCCGTGCGCACCGCCTGGCTCCCCATCGAGCTCGACGTAGAGCTAAGCGAAGCCGTCGAGCGCGTGTGCGGCCAGCAAGGCTTTCTCCACTGGTGCCGCGAAGCCATCTACGAAACCACCCGCGGTCCGCTGCTCGGGCCGATTCTCACCGGGCTCCAGCGGCTTGGCCTCGGCCCACGGCACGCCCTTCGACGTCTGCCAGCGGGGTGGAACATGATCTACCGCGGCTGCGGAACGCTCCATCTCCTTGAGGAGTCGGACGAGTACGCACGCATCGAAGTCGAAAGCGTTCCATCGTCGATGCACGGAGTCTACGCCCAGGGAATCGGCGCCGCCTTCGAAGCGATCATCACCTGCGTCGGCGCAAAGAACCCCGATATGGGTTTGCAGGCGGTGGGCGAATCCCTTCGCTTCGACGTCACATGGCGCCTTGAGTCCGCACGCACATCGGTCCGCCCCGCAGCGGGCTAGTAGCGGCAGCAGCGGAAGCCGGTGTTGATGAAGGCGAAGTTCTCGTCGCCTACGGTGAAGTCAAAGCCGCAGGCGCGGCCGTCTTCGACGTTGTTGAAGGCGCCGCCGCGGATCGCGTGAATGTCCGAGCTGCCGCGTTCGGTGGAAGTCCACTCCTTCACGTTGCCGCTTAGATCGTAGATGCGCTGCGTAGACGCCGCGCCGTAGCGCGTGTAGCAGCTCGCAAAGCTCCCCGTGGGAGCCACGTCGTCGTCGTCGGCGCCGCCGGGCGTCGAGTCGAACTCTTCGCCGTTGCAGGTGAGCGGACTCGAACTGGTGCACGCCGAGGCGTAGGACCAGGTGCAATCGGTGGCCGTCGGGCCTTCGCACGCGGCCTGCCAGTCGTCCTCGGCGCAGAGGGCCCAGCCTGAGCCGATCGCCGCGCAGGCGTCGCGCGCTTCGGCCCAGGTGACGTTGACCCAGGGCAGTACATTGTCATTGCTGCAGGCGTAGCCACTGACGTTGCCGCCGTCCGTCGAGCTCGCGTCGGGACGGGACGCTTCGTACTGCATCACGGCGACCGTTCCGCCCGAGGGCCGGTTCACGGTGACCGTCGGGATGGACGCGCTGATGTTCTCGTCCGTCATGCCATCGCAGTCGTCGTCGGCGTTGTTGCAAAGCTCCGCCATGCCCGTGCCGGCGGGCGGCGCGTTGCAGCGCGTACCCGTAAGGCCGTCGCAAACGATCGTGCCCGTACGTTGACACGCACCCTGACCGTTGCTGCAGCCGTCGCCGAGCGTGGGGAAGGCCTCGTCGGTGCGGCCGTCGCAGTCGTTGTCGAGGCCATCGCAGCGCGTTTCCACCTCTTCGAAGGTGGAGGGGTAGTTGCACTCGAAGCCGTCGGCGCCGCCGCAGCTGGCCGCCGTGCCCGCGCAAACACCGTTGGCGTTGCAGAAGTTGGCCGGTGGGGTCACGCCTTCGTCCGTACGGCGATCGCAGTCGTCATCCACGCCGTTGCAGATGTCCGTACCGGCAAAGTCGCACGCGTATTCGCAGCCGTTGCCGTCGTTGCCGTCGGCGTCGACAAAGCCCGTTTCGCATGCGACCAGCTCGCAGTTGCCGTCGATGCAGGCCGCGAACCCGCGCGTAAAATCGCACACGCGGCCGCAGCCGCCGCAGTTGTTGATGTCCGTTAGAAAGCTGAAGGTCTCGTCCGTATTGCTGTCGCAGTCGTCGTCGATGCCGTTGCAGGTCTCGATGCTTTCGCCCGTGCCGCCGACGCAGCTCAGGGCGCCCCCGGAGCAGGTCAACATGCCCGCCGTGCACGCGCCCTCGGTCTCGCCGCAGGCGGCGCCGCCGCCGGGGTTGCCGTTGTCGATCGTTCCGTCACAGTCGTTGTCGAGGCCGTCGCAGATCTCTGGAACGCTATTGACGGCGCCGACGCACTCAAGAGCACCGTCGACGCAGGTCTCGCGTCCGAAGGCGCACTCGCCGCGGCTTTCGCCGCAGAGGGCGCCGCCGTCCGGGTTGTTCTCGTCGGTCATGCCGTCGCAGTCGTCGTCGTCGCCGTTGCAGGTCTCGGTGGCTTCGCGCACGCCGCCGCTGCAGACGATCGCACCGGCCTCGCACACTTCGACGCCCGTTTCGCAGAGACCTTCGTTGGTGCCGCAGGTCCCGCCACCTTCGGGGTTGCCCTCGTCCACCATGCCGTCGCAATCGTCGTCGCGGCCGTTGCAGCTTTCCACGGCGGGATCGGCAAGCGTACAGCTGTACTCGCAGCCGTCCTCGGCGACGCCGTTGATGTTGAAGAAGCCTTCTTCGCAGTCGTCGTCGTCAAAAATGCACTCGCCGTCCGTGCAGCTAGGGCTTTCTACGCGCGCGAAGCGGCACACGCGGGCGCAGCTGCCGCAGTTCACCGGGTCCGTATCAAAGGCGACGTCTTCGTCGACTTCACCGTCGCAGTCGTTGTCGCGAAGGTCGCAGAGCGTATCGTCGTCGCCCGTCTGCAAGCAGCGGTATTCGCAGCCGTCGGCCGGATCGCCGTTGAGGTCGCGGGCGTTGACGTCGCACTCGGCGATAAGGCACGCACCTTCGCGGCACTCGCCGAAGGCGCCCGCGGGCGCGCAAAGCACGCCGCATCCGCCGCAGTTGTTTAGATCGTTCTGCGTATCGATCTCTTCGTCGATCTCGCCGTCGCAGTCGTCGTCGATGTCGTTGCAGAGCTCGGCGGGAAGGCAGCTGTCCTCGCCGCCATCGCCCATGTCCGCGTCCATGCCCGCATCGGCCATGTCCGAACCGGCTTCCGCCTGACGCATGTCGATGGGCGCGATCGTATCGCCGCCCATGTCCACGACGGGATCCTCGCAGTCGAGGCAGAAGGGATCGACTTCACAGCCGCCAAGGAAGAGGGCCAGCGCCGCGAGGCCGCGACGAAACCGGCCTTTTCCCGGCGCGTTCCTCCGTCGCGGCGTCCGACGACGCCGCCGCCAGGTGATGAACCCGAAGAGCGCAAGGCCAAAGAGCCAGCCGAGGCGCGACGAACGACGCGGCGAGCCGGCCGCGTCGCAGGCGCATCCGCCGCCGCCGCTCGCCAACACCTGCTGGTTGCCGCCCGCATCCGCATCGGCCACGCCCGCGTCCTGCATGCCGGCGTCCGGCGTGGACATTTCCTCGACGCATTCGCCGGCTTCGCAGAGGAGCCCATCGGGACAGCGCAGGCCTTCGCAAGGATCGCCTTCGCAATCGCCCGTGAGCGAATCGCAGACGGCACCGAGGGGGCAGCGCACGCCGATGCAGAGGTCCTCGGCGCACTCGCCGCTGAGCGGATCGCACACCTCGCTCGCGCCGCAGCTCACGTCGGCGCAGAGGTCCGCCGAACACACGCCGGCGCGGCAGATCTCGCCCGCGGCGCACTCGACGCCCACGCAGGTGCCTTCGCACACGCCGTCGCGGCAGGCTTCGTCGTCGCCGCAGCTTACGGCAGCGCACGGATCGGTTTCGCACGCGCCCGTCGCGACGTCGCATACCTCGTCCATGCCGCAGCCGAGGCCGCGGCAGTTGTCTTCGACGCAGCGGCCCGTATCGGGACGGCAAACGGTGCCGCCTTCGCACACCACGCCGTCGCAGGGGAAGGTGCAGGCGTTGTTTCGACACGCGCAGTCCGGCGAATCGTCGCCCGGCCCGCAGAGCGTTTCGTCGTCGCGCTCGATCGTTTCGAGGCCGCAGGCTTCGTCTTCGCAGCGGGGCGTTACGCAGAAGCACTCGTCCGTGCCCGGTCCGCCAGGAAGGAAGGCGGCGCGGCCCGGCGGGCAGATGAAGCCGAACTCGCTTTGGCGGCACGGGCTCGAACAGGCGCACTCGACGCAGGCGCTGCCCTCGGGACAAATCGTGCCGTCCGGATCCTCGTCGACCGTTCCGTCGCAGTCGTTGTCTTCGCAATCGCAGCCTTCGGGCGCTTCGCCAACTTCGCCCACGCAGACCTCGACGCCGTCGATGCACTGGAGGCTGCCCTCCATGCAGAGTCCTTCGTTCACGCCGCAGGCGGCGCCGAGCGGCAGGCCTTCGTCGATGACGCCGTCGCAATCGTCGTCGAAGCCGTTGCAGGTTTCGTCACGCTCGAGGGTCGCGCCCTCGCACACGAGGGCGCCGTCACGGCATACGTTCACACCAGGCGTGCACTCGCCCGTGTCCGTGCCGCAGGGCGCGCCCACGCCGATGCCCTCGTCTTCAACGCCGTTGCAGTTGTTGTCGAGGCCGTCGCAGATCTCCGGCGAAGGACCGATCGCACCCTGACACTGAAGCTCACCCGCGATGCAGCGCGTGATGCCGGGCTGGCATTCGCCCGTGTCGTCGCCGCACATGGCGCCGCCTTCGGGATCGCCCTCGTCCGTCATCATGTCGCAGTCGTTGTCGAGGCCGTCGCAGATCTCCGCGCTTGGACCCGTCGCGCCGCGGCAGACGATGGCGCCTTCGAAGCAAACTTCACGGCCGAACTCGCACTGGCCAACTTCCGTGTCGCCGCAGGTCGCGCCGCCGCCCGGATTGCCCTCGTCCGTGAAGCCGTCGCAGTCGTTGTCGAGGCCGTCGCAAACTTCGTCCGTTCCGTCGGTTTCACCCTGGCAGACGAGCATGCCGCCGACGCACCTCGTCACGCCTTCGCGGCATACGCCCGCATCCGTTCCGCAGGCCAGGCCGCCGCCTGGATTGCCTTCGTCCATGCGCGTATCGCAGTCGTTGTCGATGCCGTCGCAGATCTCATCGGCGGGACCGACGTCGCCGACGCACTCGCCGAAGCTGCCGTTCGTGCAGGTTCGCGTACCGGGGTTGCACGCGCCCGTGGAGATCCCGCAGGCCTCGGTGTTTCCGTCGCGAACGCCGTCGCAGTCGTTGTCGCGGTTGTCGCAGACTTCGGGCGTCGGACCCACGCCCGAGCAGGGACCGAACGTACCCATCGTGCACGTTTCAATGCCGACGGTGCACTCGCCCACGTTCGTGCCGCAGGCGCGGGTGACGCCTTCGTCCGTGCGGGTGTCGCAGTCGTTGTCCATGCCGTCGCAGATCTCCGCCGTTGGCACACAGCCCGAGCACACGCCGCCCTCATCGATGACGTCGTCGCAGTCGTTGTCCACGCCGTCGCAGACCTCGCTCGGCACGGCACCGCACTCGCCGCAGGCGTTCTGCGTGCCTTCATCGATGCTGCCGTCGCAGTCGCTGTCGACTCCGTCGCACACGTCCGTCGGCTCGACGCACAGGTTCAGGTTGGTGGGGTTGGCGGGGTTGCTGCAGAACTTCGGAAAGCCCTCGTCGACAAGGCCGTCGCAGTCTTCGTCGGTGTTGTCGCAGGTCTCGATGAGCAGCGAGCGACGCACGATATCGGCGAGGCCAGCGCTGAGCTCGTCCGGGCTGTTCGCAAAAAACGCGCTGGTCGTACCACCGCTCGCGGCGATGCTGTTCAACTGGGTCGCGGCGCCGCCGCCAACGGCCAAGCCGATGACAAACACGTCGATGCCCGCCGCTTCGAGGGCCGCCGCCGCCGTGTTGGGGTTGTTCGGCGCGCAAAAGTTACTCTGCTGGCCGTCGGTGATGAGAATGACCGAATAGGGCCGGCACGCCGACGCGGCGTCGGAAGGAATCGTCGTTCCGGTGAGGCGCGTGCGAATCGTGTCCATCAGACCCGCGAGGGGTGTTGCGCCCGTCGGGCGAAGCTCGCAGTCGCCGGCGCCGAGGTGATTGCAGAAGTTGCCCGTCGTCGTGCTGGCGTTAAAGGCCGTTTCTTCGTTGTCGATCCAGCGAAGGAGCGCGCTGGTGTTTTCCAAGCCAACGAAGGTGCCCGTGTCGGTGAAGTCGACGAGAAAGTCGCCGTTGCGCCCGTCGATTTCGCACCCACCGCCGTAGTTGATGCACACCGTCGGGCTGCCCGTTGCGGCGTTGAAGCGCCGGTAGCCGGGCCGACCGCCCGTGTCCGGCCGACACGCCGTTGGGATCTGCGTTTCATAGTTGAAACCGCCGGCGCACGTTGCCTCTGGAAGGGCCGTGCCCGTGTTGCACTGGGGGTTGCCGAGCGAAACGATGAAGTTGTTGCACTCGAGGTCGTCGATGGTGGGGCAGTTGCTGTCGGCCGCTTGCGCCATCGGAAAACGCGCGAGTGAAAACTCCACGTCGCCGAAGGCAAGGATCATATTGCGCAGGGCTTCCTTCGCCACTGCGATACGGCTGTCGTTCACCTCGCCATCGCAGTCCGTGTCGATGCCCGCCGTGCAGTTGCCACCGCAGAGCTCACCGTTGGCCCGGGCGGCGCAGTTGGTGAGCACGCCGTCGCCAAAGGTGTTGTTGCCATCGAGGTCGAGACCCATCGACCCGGACGTGTCGAAGGCGATGACAATGCGCGGTTTGACCTGGGCCTCTGTCGCCTGTGCGACGAGCAAGCTGGAAAGGGCCGCGAGAAAGGCGGGGGCGAAGCTATGACGGGGGCTCACCCCACCAGCGTTTCAAATCCCGGACTCGGGGTCAACGTGCGAGTGAGACTGGAACATCGCAGTGACACTGTGGCGCACTTTGTAAAAAAAGCTCAGAATCGAAGGCCCCACGAAGTTTTGCCTTCGCCAACCAAAAACTGCGACGATTGACCCGGTGCCGGCTCCCAACACCATTTCCACGGCCCGCGCGCTGGTGCTTTTTGCCGGCGATGGCGAAGCCCTCACGGACGCCATCGTGGAGGCGCTGCGCAGGAAATCAGTCGTGGTGGAGCGCTGCAGCAAGGACGAGCTGGTCCGGGCCGTCACCGTCTCAGCGCCCGACCTCGTACTCCTCACGGGCGATTTGGTGGCGGACCGCGGCGACGAGGCGCTTGCTGAACTGGCGAAGGACGCCGTTGCGTCCGTTGCGCCCGTGGCGCTGCTTCTGGACGACTCGTCCCTCGACGAGCGACTTCGCGCCTTTCGAAGCGGCGCCGTCGGTGTGGTCGAGCGTGACGCGAGCGCCGACGCGGTGGCGACGCGTATTGCGACCCTTTGCGCCGAGCTCCCCGACCGCCCCGGCGAAGCGACCGGGTCGCTTGGTGAAGCCACCCTCGACGAGCTCGCCGCCTTGATCGCCAGCCGCTTGCGCTCTGGCGTTCTGAGCGTCGAAAGCGAGGGCGACGCGCCCGTACGCCTGCTCCTTGGTTCGGGCGGCGATGTTGCGAGCGTGGTCGACGGCTTCGTGCAGCAGCTCCGACCCTTGGTCGCCGAGGCAAAGCCCCTGCGCTACGAGCTCTTCGAAGCGTCCGGCGGCAGGATTCAGCTTTGGGACGGCGCCGACGAGGACAGTGACGCGCCCGTCTACGAGGACCTGCGCATTGTCATCATGGACGACGACCCCGGCCGCGCCGACGAGTTCGCCGTCGCGCTGCGCGAACGCGGTGCCCTCGTCGCGATCACGAGCGTGAGCGGACGCGGCATTGAACGGGCTCGGGCCCTCGACCCGGCCGTGATCGTGCTCGACTCCACGGCCATCGAAGGCTCCGGCTTTGAAATCGTGCGGCGCATTCGCCGCGACCCTCGGCTGCGATGGGCGAGCTTGCTCGTTGCAAAGTGGCACGAGCTCTGGCCGGATGAACTCGCCGCGCCGGATCTCGACCGGGTGTCCGCTCGCCTGGGCCCCCTCGTAAAGGCGGACCGCGAACTCGTGGCGCGCAGCAAGAGCGACGAACCCTTCGACACGCGCCTCGAACTCACCGGTCCAAGCCGCTTGCTGCGCGCCGTAGCCAGCGCGCCCGGCTCCCGCGTGGTAGCGGTGCGCTCAACGCGGATCGCGGTCGACGTCGATCTCTCGGACAACCTCGTCGTGTCGGCCCAGGGCCTCGTCGAAGGACGAAACGTCGCCGGCCAGGACGCGCTCTCGGCACTCCTAGAGCTTGGCAGCGGTCGCGTGCGCATCGAGCGGCGACTCCATCCCGCGGCGGCAAACCTCATGCTACCCGTCGATGAAGCGCTGGACGCCGCAAAGCTTCGTCGGGGAACGACAAGCTTGCCGCCGCCCCCGCTGCTCGAATCGGAGCCGGCACCACCGCGAAGCACACCTGCGCCACCGGACTACAAACCGCCGCCGGAAGCCCGGCGTTCAGACCCTGCCGCAGCTGGCGCGCCGCCCCGTTCGGCACAAACCCAGCTGGGCTTGGGAGGCTTTGCACCGTCCGAGACAAAGGCGCCCACGGTGCGGCCGCGCGAGCGTGAAGCGCAGGTCGCATCGATGAAGGAAGCGGACGGTCCGACGCCCGACGCGACGGCGCGCGCCGAGGCGGCGCTTGGCGAAGCGCCGACGGTGCCCCCGGACGCGGACGACATCGGCTTTGGCGAAACGTCGCTGAACCTGGACGTATCGCCGAGCGATTTGAGCGGTCTTCACGTCGGCGCTGCGCCCCTCGATCCGCTCGCCGACCTTAGCGATTCGCTGGCGCCACGCGATACGATCGAGCTCGACGACGATCTGGACATCGACTTCGTCACCGTCGAAAGCGAACGGCCGGGCGTGCCCTCGATCGTCGTGGATGCATCCCTGCAGGCGGAGGCCGAAGCGCAGGCGTCGCTCTACGGGTCCGCACGCAAGGCACGCGGACGCGCGTGGGGCTTGGCCCTGGCCGCCCTATTGCTCGCCGGCGGCGGCGCCTTTGCATACGCGATGTACGGCCCCGGGCGCGACGCGCAACCGGCGCCCGAAACGGCACGCGCGCCGGCGGACGGCAACGCCGAGGAAGCAAACGTTGAAGAGCCAAACGGCGCGACGGGCGCGCCCGAAGAGCCGCCGGCTGCCGCGCCGGAGCCAGCCGCCGAGGCCATGGCAGCCGCGGGCGCCGATGCAAGCGACCGCTCCGACGGCCGTGGCGCGGACGCGGAGACGCCTGCACCCGCAAACGACGAGGCGACGAACCGCGCGGCGACGAACGATGGCCCCGAGGCGCCGGTACCGGACGCGCGGAGCGACGCCGATGAAACGCCCGCCACGCCCGAAGCGGCGCCGGCGATCGACGTCGCGTCGCTCAGTGCCGCCGAACGGGATCGCGCGTCCGACGCCGCCGCGCGGCGCGCAGAGACAGCCGCGCGCGAGGGCAACCTCACCCTTGCCCTTCGGGAAGCGGAGGACGCGCTTCACCTCGCCGCACGCAATCCACAGGCCCTCGCCGCGCGCGCATCCGTGGCCATTGCGGCCCGGAACGGCGCCGACGCCGTACGGTGGGCGACGCGCGCAACGGAGCGCCGGCCGCGCCGGGCC